>NZ_JBDPLV010000070.1:0-58703 GCF_039871605.1 Acrocarpospora sp. B8E8
CCCGATGAGAACCATCTACCGGTGACCCCAACCCGCTGACCGACCGCTCCCGCCTGCACCGGCGGCATCACATCCCGCCGCCGGACGCTGCCGCCTGCCCAGCTGAGGTCCTGTTTTCGGACTAGGCGCTGGGGTTTCTGCGGCTTCTGGCCGGAGCGCCTGGCGGGGGCTATGTGCTCTCGCCCCGCGTCGGCGTCGGGTGGCACGTGTTCATCCTTCACACCCGTGAGTACGCGGCGTTCTGTGAGGGGTTGGCGGGGCGTTTCCTGCATCACGCGCCCCGGGATCAAGACGACACCGGTTGCCACGCCGGCCCCGGGAAGAGGCAGAGGGGCGGGGATGTGGTTCGTACCGTCGCCGCGATGCGGGCGCGGGGGTTGGCGGTGGATGAGGCGCTGTGGTTCGGGATGAGCACGGGCACCTGTTGTGCGGGATACGCGGAGGAAGAGCTGGCATGAACAACGAGCAGTGGCGGCGAGCAAAGCCGGATGAGCTGGACCGGGAAGGCCCGGATCCGCTGTATCTCCAGGTGGCCGACATCCTGACGGACCGGATCAAGCGAGGGAAGCTGAGGATCGGGGACCAGGTTCCCGGCGAGACAGAACTGCTGCGGACCTATCGGATTTCGCGGGGGACGGCGCGGCAGGTGCATCGAGAGTTGCGCACGCGCGGCCTGGCTTACACGGTGCCGGCGATGGGAACCTTCGTCGGACGGCGGGACGTCACGCCCTCGCCGTATTCGATGCCCGCGTATGCGGTGATCGCCCAGGACCTGGCCACGCAGATCCGGGCGGGCGTCTACCCGCCGGACAAGGCGATCCCCACCCGTGGCGCGCTGAGCAAGCAGTATGAGGTCTCTGTGCATACGGTCCGGCACGCGATGAAGATATTGCAGGAAGCGGGCTGGGTGTTCTACCGCCACCCGCGCGGGACCTTCGTGGCGTCACCGGACCAGTGGCCCGACCCGGGAGTGTGGCGCAAGAAAATCGCGGTCGCGTGTGGTGCGGACTGAGTTTAGGAGAAATCCATATCCCGGGAAGAGCCACCGGGTTTGGCTCCCAAAGATCGGAAAGGTGCCTCGGATGGATCTGGTCGGGACGACAAGATTTGAACCTGCGACCTCTTGACCTCCAGGCAGATCGAATCCCGCTCGGTTTGAGGGCCGGGAGCGGTTTCCGCTCCCGGCCCTTTGTTTGCCTTCGGCTGGTCGTCCTGCTCGCGCATATTCCCCCGTCCTGATCTTCCAGAGTGCCCCACCTGGCATGCCTTCGCCCAGCGGTGCGGCTCAGTAATCCATGTTGTCGATCATCGCCTGCTGGTACTCGAAGAACTCCAGGAAACCCGTGAAGTCGTCCTCCTGTTGAGCCTGAGCGAGCCGCGCACGGAAGGACGCGTCGAAGCGGACGTCCAGTCCCGAGTTGATCCACCGCATGCCCTCGGGAAGCTCTGACTCCAGCCACGCGTCAATTTCGTCAAAGAGTTCGAATACCTGCGTGATGTCGGTCTCAGATGCTGGCATGAGGGAGAACAGCGGACTGCTGCGCACGCTGGTCAGACCGATCGGTATCGCTGCGTTTACCCCTGGCGTGTGCAGATAGATGGTTGCGCTATGGCCTTTCTCGAAGCCGCCGTGAGAGTAGGGATTACGCCATCGTTCGACAACGTCCGTGAGTCGCTGACGGTAGCGGGCGGCATCGTGGTCTTTGCCGAGAACGCGGTCGAACTTATCGCCCCACCGTGACCCGATCACGTCGGTGAGGTCGTCGCGATCCGGGTCAAAGCCATTGAACGCCAGGGCTAATACCAGGTCGTGCTCCAGCAAGCTGATGTACGCCGAGATCGCCGCGATCATGTCGTGGAAGGCGTTCATCTGTATCTGGAACTTGCCGCTCGTGAAGGAGTACCAGGACTGGATCAGTCCTTCGATCGGGTCGTGCGTGATGTGCTCATCCTCGATGAACAGTGGGTCGATGGCGCGTTCGCGGAAGTATTCGTAAGCACGCCGGAGCGATCTGTGCTGGTTCACTACGGTGGCGCTTCCTTTGCCAAGCAGTTCGGGTGCCGCGTCCACAATCAGCTTTTCGACCGTGCGCATCGAGGACCGGAGCTTCTTGACGATCTGGACCTGGGTCTTGCGTGCCTCCTCTTCAGGCTTCTCGGTGCACAGGTAGAGCCGGAGCCCGAACTTCTGATGCGCGAGCTCGCACCACTCGCCCCGGTAGGCGAAGTTAACCCACCACTCGACCTTCTCACCAGGTCCATACGCCGTGAGTCCGATGAGCGTGAGCGCATACTTGAACAGTGACGGAACCGGCACATCGTGCCGGCTCAGCGGCAGTTTGTAGGTCGTTCCTCGTCGATTGTGATCATCATCGGGGATCGGCTCGAAGTCACGAAACGCTGTCTGCTTCAGGCGCTTGCCCGCTTCGGCCTCTCCGGGGAGCGAGTTCATACGGGCAAGCATGCACGCATACGGGCCGAATCCGCTGCCCGATATCCACGGTAGGCCGCGGAATGTCCAGCCGCCTGTCGTGCGCCAGTATCCGGAGCCGTCCGTTGGCGTTGTCACGCAGCGAGCTCGCCGGCGTCACTCAGCCACACGGGTGAAGTCCGACGATTCGTATCAGCACGCCCACATGGCACTCGACCTACCTCTACGCTCAAGGCGTGGCAGCCGATCTTATGCCGTCGATCTTGACGGGAGCCTTCGCCCTGGGCGGTGGGCTCGGAGGTGTCCTACTCACCGGCTGGATCACTCGACGCAATGAAAAGCGTCGATTGGTCTCCGAAGATGCCAGGCGATGGTTGGCGGATCGGCGGCGCATCTATGCCAGTTACTTGGTACTTGCGCACTCAATGCTCCGAGAGATAGACCGAGTGGCGACCCGCCTGCCCTACGACGAAAGGGCACAGATATCAGAGGATGAAGCGGCTGAGATATATGAAGACTTAGTTGAGTATTTTCAGCGATGGGAAGACGAACTACAACCGATCCTCCTCGAAGTGGAGCTAATGGCTACGCCAGCAGTGGCAGATATAGCCGATCGGGTTTCAGGCGCTCTTATGGAAATCACTGTTGAAGTGGAGAGGCGAGGCAAATTCGTCGACTACTACCCGGGCTGGTTCCAAGCGAAGGATCTACTTGAAGTGCTACATAACGCAATGCGGGTAGAGTTAGGGCTGTCAGAGGCACTTTTATTGACTGATCATCGAGAGGGCAATTGGCCATGGCTGGATAGTCGCCCCTCACGAGAGTCTTACGTGCAACACCATCCAAGGAGTGAGCTCTCCCCACAAGTTGAGACTCGTGACCCGATTGACGATCAACAGCCAGTAAGCGGCGACTAGTGAATCTTGGTGCCAACGGCGGTGCCGCACAAGTTCCCCTGCCCTGATCTTCCCGTCCGCTGTCGACCCGCCCCGGAGGGGCAGTAGGCCAGCGTCGGAGGGTCAAGCTCGGCTTCGTGTGTACCTGTTCCCGGTGGCCTTCCTCGCGCGCTGGTTGCCCTGCCAGCACAGCCGGGCTTGAGCCGTAGGAGCTGGTCTGCTGGGCTTGCCCGGGTTGATGGCGGGCGGGACGATCAGGTCTCCTCAGCCATTCACGGGTTTCAGGTTCTTGATCTGCGAGCTTCCCAGAGCTGGAGCCCCCGGGGTTTGGGGCAGCGCCCCAAGGTCTCCCCCCGATTCAACCTCCCCGCTCATCCCCTCCCCTTCTCCGGCTTTCTCCCTTTCGCCAGTGTCGTCGCTCTGGTCTCCGGGAATCTTCTCGGCTCATGCTCTCTTCCCCGCCATGTCCGTTCACCCCTGCTGGGGAGAGAACCCCATCGGCACAAGGCAACTGCCGCCATCTATGTCCCACGCCGCTTGTCGGCGTGGTGCGCGCCGCTGCCGGCGGACCGGCCCGAAGAGGCCGCAGCCGCCGGCGGGCGAGCGCGCGGACCAACACATGAAACTCATCGTCGTGTGCACTCTCGTGCGGGCCGTGATGGCATCTGGGTAGCGCTGTGCACCACTCAAGACCTCGAACCCAACCTGAAGTGTCCCGGGAAGCAGCTTGAAGGAATAGCTTGTCGCCCGAACCACTTCCCCGGCGTGTCCGCTCCCCGCGGGCCGCCTTCTCTGTTGGATCGTCCAGGCTGACCCTCTCCCCAAAGGGTGTCCTCTTCCCTCGTCCTCCTCCCCTCACTCGCCCTTCCGCGATAGCGGCTTGACTACGTGAAGAGAAGTTTCTTTGGATCATGTTCCTGGGTCTGCGGTGTCCCAGGTGCGTTCGAAGCTGGTCAGGTAGACGGGGACGCTGCCCTGATCTCCGTTGGCTCGTAGGTGGACCACGGGGGCGTCGGCCGCTGGCACGCCGTAGACGTGGGCGTTGACGAGGAGTTCGTCGTCTGCTCGGTAGATCGAGTTGTAGAGG
Organism: Acrocarpospora sp. B8E8; assembly: GCF_039871605.1. Taxonomy (NCBI): domain Bacteria; kingdom Bacillati; phylum Actinomycetota; class Actinomycetes; order Streptosporangiales; family Streptosporangiaceae; genus Acrocarpospora; species Acrocarpospora sp. B8E8. The sequence goes on from NZ_JBDPLV010000070.1 coordinate 4,415, forward strand.
ACCGTGCGGTGGAATCGGAGCTCGGCTCCTGGTAGTCCTCGCAGGGGCTGGAACAGGGTGATTGCGTTCCTGATCTTGGCGGCCATGGTGTGTCCGCCGATCCGTTCGTCGGATCCTCGTGCTGCTACCTCTTGGCTGTCGGGGTCGCCTAGAAGGATGCGGATCCTGACGCCGTTACGTGCTCGTTCGGCGATCTTGCGGATTAGTCCGGCGTCTTCGGCGAGGAAGAGGCTGCTGTAGGCGAGGATGCCGATTTCCTCGGTTGCGCTCTCGAACAGGTCTTGCCATACCGCGTGTGGTACGGCCCAGCGGTGTGGGTAGACGGCCAGGATTTCGTTTGAGACGCCTTGGCGGCGTGGCACGGTGTCGGGCCACAGTTCGCCTTCGTCGAGGTTGAGGAGTTCGGCGATGGCCCAGCGGTGGCGTGGGTAGGGGATGCGGCCTTTGAGCCACCGGTCGACGGTTTTGGGGTCCACGCCCAGTTCTGCGGCGATGTCTACGGGCCGTAGGTGGGCTCTGATCAGCGCGTATCGAAGGTTGTCGCTCACGGGCACCTCTCGTGGGCGTGGGGTTCTGCCAGAGACGCTAACATAAGAAGTCCCTAGACGTCCCTCAAGTGGGGTGGATAGGTCCTTCGCTCTGTCAGAGGCTCATCCAGCACGAACGCCGCACCTACGCCAGGGGCTAGGCGCTGTGGGCCGACCCAAGGGCCGGACCGTACCGGCCGTGGTCGTCGATGAACGAGAGGGAGCACCGTGGGCAAGCTTGACCGCGTCGTTCTCGAAGGTTCGATCGGTTTCCGGGCGTCGTAGATGAGCAGCGATCCCGACTGGCTGGTCCATCGACGGGTCTGGCCGAGAATCGTCGAGCAGCTCCGCCGGCGAATCATCGCGGCGGAATATCAGGCGGGATCGCTGCTTCCCTCCGAGGGAGTTCTTTGCAAGGAGCTCCAGATCGCGCGCAATACGCTGCGGCGGGCGCTCACCGAACTCAAACAGGAAGGCTTGTTGGACACGATCCCTTCCAAGGGCTGGATAGTCGCCGCAAGGGAACATCCGCAGCAGGATCGGTACAAGTATGAGGGCGTCGCCCGGATGCTCCGCGAGCGAATCCAGACCGGTCTCCTGCCACCAGGTGCCCTGGTGCCGAGCGAAGCAGCGTTGCGACAGGAGTTCGGAATTTCCCGATACACCGCCCGGTCAGCGCTGGCGGTCCTCGAACGTGAGGGACTTCTAGAGACGAAACACGGCAAGGGCCGGTACGTCACCCGCCGCGCACCTGCGGAAATAGGACGTCCCGGGACGTCCAACAATCGGGCTAGATGTCCCCCGGGGTCGCCTCCCTATCGTGAACAGCATGAGACAAGTCGAATGGGCTCGTGAGCTGGCACGCAAGGTCCTGGAGCGGCATCTGCCGCGCCGTTGGGAGCACTCGCAGGGCGTCGGCCGCCGCGCCGAATCCCTGGCGCCGATCCTCGGCAAGGACGCTGAAATCCTGGCCGCTTCCGCGTGGCTGCACGATATCGGGTACGCCCCTGACCTGATCGACACCGGGTTCCACCCGATCGACGGCGGCCGTTACCTCCGCGACATCCACGGGGCCGACGAACTCCTGTGTCGCCTGGTCGCCCACCACACCTGCGCCGAGATCGAGGCCGGCCAGCGTGGCCTCCTCGACATCCTCACCAGCGAGTTCCCCAAGGAGCGCGGCGACCTGGTGGAAGCGCTGACGTTCTGCGACATGACCACCAGCCCGGACGGGCTACCGCTGACGGTATTCGATCGGCTGGCCGAGATCCGCTCACGCTACGGACCGGACGATGAGGTGACCTGGTCGATCAATCGGTCTGAGCCGTGCATTCTGTCGGCGGTCCGAGCCGTGGAGACGCGGTTGGCGCTATCCGATGTGCGGCTTGACTGCCTGGTCTAGGTAGTGGCCGATCCGCAGACGCATTGAGCGATCCATCTTCAGAGTGGCCACCTGCTCGCGCGGCACCCAGGCGACCTCGGTTGATTCGCTGCTCGGGGTCGGCTCGCCGCTGACGGCCTGGGCGGTGAGGACGATGGAAAACTCTTGCCGGGCCTCGCCGTTGCTGGTGTAGAGGATCACGTGACGGGGATCGGAATAGGTCCCGACCAGTCCCGTGATCTCGCAGACGATGCCGGTCTCCTCAAGAGTCTCACGAACACCTGCGGCAGGCAGTGACTCGCCCAGATCGATCGCGCCTCCGGGGACGGCCCAGTTCCCGTTGTCGCTGCGGCGGATCATCAGAATATCCCCGGCCGAGTTGGTCACCACGACGTTGACCGACGGGACGAGGCTGTTGGCTGCGGGCGCGTCTGGGTCATCGTAGAAATCGATCCGTTTGCCCATACTCAGGACTCTACCGGGGCGGCCTCGGACCAGACGCGCTCGAAACTCTCCAGGTAGGTGGCCACCATGTCCCCGCCGGCGACCCGACGTAGATGGAGAACCGGGGCGTTGGCCGCGGGGGCGCCGTAGACATGCGTGTTGACGAGAAGCTGGTCATCGGCGCGATAGATCGAGTTGTAGAGAATCGTGCGATGCAGCCGGATCTGAACGCCTTCGATACGGAGGATGGGCCGGTAGAGAACGAGCGCGTTGCGGACTTTGGCCGCCATCCCCTCGTCAATGCCCTCGTCCGCACCCCGCTGGGCGACTTCCGTACTGTCGGGATTGCCGAGAAGAATCCGGACCTGGACACCCGTCCGAGCCTTCTCCCCCAGAACCCGGACCAACCCGGAATCCTCGGCGAGGAACATGCCGCTGTAGACCAGGATGCCGATCTGTTCCTCCGCGTCGGAGAACAGACGTCCCCAGGTGTCACGAGGGACCGCCCAGCGATGCGGATAAACGGTGACGATCTCGCTCTCTGATGCTGAGGCCACCTGGTCCCGCGTCAGCGCTTCCGGCCAGAGATAGGACTCGTCCATCCCGAGATGCGAGGAGACCGCGTACCTGTGTCTTCGGTACGGTGCGCGCCCTTTGGTGATCCACCGTTCGACGGTCTTGGGGTCCACCTCGATGGCTGCCGCCAGCTCCGCGACGCTCACCCCGCGCTCCAGCAGAGCCGCGCGCAGCCGCTCGTTCGCCATCTCACCTGCCCGTTCGGGACGTCCGGGGACCCGTTCATCCTAAGCCGGACGTCTTGAACACGTCCGGTCATGTAGTGATCTCGTCCTGACACTTCCTCGCACCCTCGGTAAGGAACAGCGAACCGACCGAGGAAAGGAGGAGTGATCATGACCAACACGATTGCTACCCCAGCGGAGGAACCCCCGGCCTGCCCCTGCGGCGCGGCCCTCACCGAAGGACAGAAACTCTGCCGCAAATGCGCGGCGCGCGAACGATGGGCCAGACGTCAGGCGGCCCGACTGCGCGTCAAGCGGCGGCGCAACCTGAACCGCCGTCCTCCCCGTGACCCGCACCGCGCCACCATCCAGGGCGTCACCTCATGAGCTGGCTGCCGCTGATCATCGCCGCGCTCCTGGCCGCCGCCGTCCTGATCGGCTTCGTCGTGGTCCTGGCCGGAATGCGCCAGGAGGACAACCGCCGGCACCTGCCCACCAACGCCCCGACCGTCCCGGCCGCGTTCGCCCGGCGGGTGACCGGCTGCCACGTCCACGACGGACGTCCTAGGCGCCGGCCTTCCGAGCAGCTGCGGGCAACGCCGCTTCCACCTGCTCCAGGCGTCGAGTCAAGTCCCGCACGGCACTTCGCAGGGCGGTGACCTCGGCTCGCAAGTCCGCATCCTGCTCGGGCTGCTCGGGCTGGTTGTCCTCCCGGACGAACACGCCCTTGCCCTGCTGGCCGACGACAAGGCCCTCGTTGCGCAAGATCCCCATCGCCATCTTCACCACCGACAACGAGGCGTCGAACTGCTCGGCCAGCTGGGCGGTGGACGGCAGCGGCTCTCCGGGCGCGAGAAGCCCGCCGCGAATCCGCTCCCGCAGTTCGTCGGCGATCTGAAGGTACCCGGGCCTGCCCGTCTTCTTGACCATCGCCCCTCATCTCACCACGAGAAACCGACCAAGCCAACCACGAGCACATTGACAACCAAGCCAACCAGGTTAACTATGTTGGCTATGTGAGCAAAGGAGGTCTCCTGATGCGAACCATCCCCATCCCGGTCGACACGGCCAAGCTCGTCTTCACCTGCGTGAAGGCTCCTCACCCCCGCGTCCTGAACCGCGACACCGGAGAAATCAAGCTCGACAAGACCGGCCAGGCCATCTACGAAACCGTCCTGTCGGTCGAAGACACCTTCGGCCGGATCGAACTCGTCAAGATCGGAACCTCCGGCGATCCGGGCGTCCCCGCCGGAGCGGAGGTAACCCCCATCGACATGATCGGTTATGTCTGGGAGACCTCCGGCCGGTGGGGCATCTCCTACCGCGCCGCGTCCTTCCGGCCCGCCTACTCCGGACCGGTGGACGGCGACCGTGCCTGACACCCTGCCGGAGCTTCTCGCCTTACCCGCAGGCCTGGCCGTCCTCGCGGCCGGGCTCTGGGCCTGGCGCCACTTCCACCCCACCTCGTTCTGGTACGTCCTCGCCTACCCCTGCACCGCCATCCAGGTCCGCGCCAGCTGGCGCAAGGTCGCCCTCGGCTGCGGCCTGACCAAGAAGCGTCAGCGCTTCTGGTGGACCATCACCCCGGCCGCACTCGTCTCCACCGGCACCGTGAAAGTCCGCCGCACCTTCCGCCGCGTCGCCGTCGACACCAAGCCGTGGATGTGGCTCCCCCTCCCCACCCGGTACGGCTGGCGCGTCACCCTCCGACTCCTGGAAGGGCAGATCCCCGCCGACTACTCCGAGGTCGCCGAACGCCTCGCCCACTCCTGGGGCGTCCACGCCGTCAGGGTCTCCTCCGACAAGCCCGGACGAATCCGCCTCAACGTCACCACCCATGACCCGCTCATCCGAGTCGACCACGTCCCACCCTCACCCGACCTCCTCAAAGTCACGGTAGGCCGACTAGAAACCGGCGGCGCATGGCTGATCGACTTCACCACCGTCCCGCACTGGATCAACGCCGGAGCGACCCAATCGGGAAAGTCGAATCTCGCCAACGCGCTCCTGGTTGGCCTCGCGCCCCAACCGGTCGCGCTGGTCGGCTTCGACCTCAAAGGCGGCGTCGAGTTCACCCCGTACAAGCCTCGCCTGTCGGCGCTCGCCACTTCCCGCAGCGAATGCAGTGAACTGCTGGCCGACTTGATCGGTCTCATGATCGGCCGCATGGGCCGGTGCCGGACCGCCGGCGCCCGCAACATCTGGCAGCTCCCGCCGGATGATCGGCCGGTTCCCATTGTGGTCCTGGTCGATGAGCTGGCCGAGCTCTACCTGATGGCCGACAAGAGCGAGAAAGACGAGATCGCCCGCATCTCCACCGCGCTCCTGCGCATAGCCCAACTCGGCCGCGCCTTCGGCATCTACCTGTTCTGTTCCGGCCAGCGCATCAGCTCCGAACTCGGCCCCGGCGTCACCGCCCTACGCGCCCAATGCTCCGGACGCATCTGCCACCGGGTCAACGATCCCGAAACCGCCACCATGACCCTCGGCGACCTCGACCCGTCCGCCCTCGACTCCGCCCGCGCCATCCCCGCCGAAAAGCCCGGCGTCGCCATCGTCGCCAACCAAGACGGCCAGTGGTACCGCGCCCGCTCCTTCTACATCTCCGAGAAGACCGCCGAACAGGCCGCGCACACCTACGCCCACCTCACCCCGGAATGGGCCGCCATCTGCGCCGAACAGAAGATCCCCGCCTGACCCGATCACGAAGGGAGGAAGCCCATCATGCGTGCCTTGTCCGCCTGGCTGATCGACACCGGCCCCGTCCTAATCCTGGCGCTCATCGCCGGTACGGGCTCCTTCACCCACATCCGCGACACCGCCACCGAACACGGCCAAGACGGCTGGATGGCCTGGGCCGTGGCCGTCTGCATCGACCTCACCTGCGTCATGGCCGCCCGCGAACGCCAACGCGACAAGAAAACCCGCCGCACGCGGCAGGGCTGGACCTCCTGGCCCACCCTCGTCCTGGTCGCCGGGATCGTCCTGTCCCTGGCCGCCAACCTCCACCAAGCCGAACCCACCCCCTGGGGATGGCTCACCGCCGCCACCCCAGCGGGCGCGTTCCTGATCGCCATCTCCATGCTCGAACGCCGCACCACCAGCCCACAATCCGAACCGTCCACGGCATCCGACCCCATCCCGACACCCGAGGACGTGTCGACCGAGAACACCGGCCTACCCGTCCTCGACCCGTCCCCATTAACCGCGCCCGTCCCCGCCGTCCGGGACGGTCGGCCTGCCCCGTCCTCGTCCCTGCTCGCCTACGCCCGCCGCGTAGCCGACGAACACCACGCCCGCCACGGCAAACCCATCACCCGCGACATGCTCCGCACCCGCCTCGGCGTGTCCAACCAACTCGCCTCCGACCTCCTCCGCGACATACGCGCCCACCCAGAACCCGCATGACCAGAGACCAGAGAAAGGAGGACACCCGTGAACGACTCCGAACCGGCCGAGCTCGACGAGCTCCCCGAGATTGCGCCCAAGCGCTGGCAGTGCTGCCACTGCGGCGGAACCGGCTCGGACTCCTACGGCGACACCTGCCGCCACTGTGACGGGCTCGGCAACTGCTGACCCGTCAACGCCCCCGGCCTGGCCGCACATCCGCCAAGACACACGCCAGGTCGGAGGCCCTCCCTCACCCGAACGAGCGAAAGGAGGTACCCATCTTGCCCACAAACCCGACCAACGCGCATGCGATCAGCGGCACGATCACCCGCCTCAACCACCTCAGCTACGAACGATGGGCCGATCAGATCAGACGGACCGGCGGATGCCGACAGCCCATCCACCTACGCGGCAAGATCGAACACCGCGACCGCACAACCGGCGCGCTACTCCACCGCTACAGCACCTACCTCGAACCGGACGGCGTCCTGCGCCTCCCGTGCAAGACCCGCCGCGCCTCCCGCTGCCCGGCCTGCGCCGAGATCTACCGCGCCGATACCTACCACCTCATCCGGGCCGGCCTCATCGGCGGCAAAGGCGTCCCCACCTCGGTAACCGCCCATCCCTGCCTGTTCGTCACCCTCACCGCACCCTCCTTCGGCGCCGTCCACACCCGTCGGGACAACAACGGCACGTTGCGTCCCTGCCACCCTCGCCGAAAGCCGATCACCTGCCCTCATGGACGGGTCCTGTCGTGCACCGCCCGGCACGGAACCGATGAGGAACGTCTCGGCGAACCCCTATGCGGCGGCTGCTACGACTACACCGGCTCGGTCCTCTTCAACGCCTGCGCTCCGCTGCTGTGGAAGCGATTCACCGATGCTCTACGACGCAACCTCGCCAAGCTCGGCGGTCACACCCTCAAAGCGATGCGGGAACAGCTCGTCGTCTCCTTCGCCAAGGTCGCCGAGTATCAGCGGCGTGGCCTCGTTCATTTCCATGCCATCATGCGCCTGGACGGGCCGAAGGGTCCCCAATCGGCTCCACCGGCCTGGGCGACCGTCGACGTACTGCGCCTCGCGGTGCATCACGCCGCCAGAGTCGTACAGGCCACCGTTCCCGCCCACGGCGACGATCCGGATCGAATGCTGCGCTGGGGCGACCAACTCGACATCCGTCCCATCACCTTGACCGGCGAACTCACCGAACAAGCCGTCGCCGGATACGTCGCAAAGTACGCCGTCAAGGGCGCCGAGAGTATCGGCATCCTCGACCAGCGCATCCTGCCGACCACCGATCTAGCCGCACTCCCCGTACGTGAGCACGCCCGCCAGCTCATCGCCGCATGCATGCGCCTCGGCGCACAAGACGAACTGGCTGACCTCCGCCTGATCCAGTGGGCACACATGCTCGGCTTCCGCGGCCACTTCTCCACCCGATCCCAGTACTACTCCACCACCCTCAACGCTCTCCGAGCCGAACGAACCGCGCACGTACAACAGGACCACGTCACCAACGGACGACTTCCCGCCTTCAACGGAAACACGGTGTTTGTCGTCTCCGACTGGCACTACGTAGGCCAGGGCTTCGCACCGAGCGAGGCGCTTCTCTCGGCCGCTATCGCGGCGGGAGGCCTCCGATGAAGACCCTCAGCCGCCTCTGGACAGTTGATGACGTCTCCGAATATCTCGGTGTCCCCATCGCGACCCTCTACCAGTGGCGGCATCACCGGACAGGGCCGCGAAGTCGCAAGGTTGGTCGACATCTCCGCTACCTCCCCGAGGACGTCGAGTCCTGGGTACGGGAACAGGAGTAGCGATGGCCTTCGTCAAGGACCTCTGGACCAAGACCATCCGCCATCCGGGTGGGCGAACGGAGAAGGCCAAGAGTGCACGTCACGGCGTCGGAAAGCGCTGGCTCGCGGTATGGCTGAACCCGGACGGCAAGGAAGTCTCCGAAGCATTCGAGCGCAAGGTCGACGCTGAGAAGAAGGCGTCCTCGATGGAGACCGACGTCAGCCGCGGCGACTACATCGACCCGAAAGCCGGCAAGACTCTCTTCGGGGAGTTCGCTGGGCGCTGGCTCGCCTCTCGTATTGTCGACCCATCAACGAAGATCCGTTACGAGTACATCCATCGCCTCCATGTCGCCCCGACGTTCGACCGGCGGCAGGTCAAGAGCATCCTCCCGTCACATATTCAGGCCTGGATCAGCGACCTGAACGAGCGCTTCGGCCCGTCGACCATCGAGACCTCCTTCCTTGTCCTACAGGGAGTCTTGGAGCTGGCTGTCGCTGACGACGCGATCAAGAAGAATCCGGCTCGATCGCCTATCGTCCAGGTGCCGAAACGGAGTGGAGAGGAGTCGCTCGCCTGGTCCGACACGCGCGTGCATGACGTGATTCACGCCCACCCTGAACTCTTTCGGCTGATCCCGATCATCGCCGCATCGTGCGGACTGCGCCAAGGCGAGCTCCTCGGCCTCGCGCTTGAAGACGTCGACTTCGATGAGGCCATCATCCGGGTTCGGCGCCAGGTCAAGAAGCTTGGGGCTGAGCACGTGTATGCGCTGCCCAAGAACGACCGTGAGCGCATTGTGCCGCTTCCACAGTGGACGGCCGCAGCCATCGGCCAGCACATCAGGGCTTTCGCGCCGCTGACATGCACGCTCCCTTGGGAGAAGCCGAACGGCAAGCTCCGCACCCAGAATCTACTGTTCCGCTGGACTGACGACAAGTTCATTCGAGCGCGCGGCTACAGCGAACTTGTCTGGAAACCCGCGATCGCCTCAGCCGGGATCATCCCCGCGCCGGAGAAAGACTCCCGTGCGAGAAAGCGGTTCTCGACCTCCCGCAAGGAAGGTCTCCACCAACTCCGCCACTACTACGCGAGCGTCATGCTCGCCGGAGCCGTCTCCATCAAAGAGCTCGCCGAGTACCTCGGGCACGCTGACCCAGGCTTCACGCTCCGTGCCTACGCCCACATGATGCCGGGCTCCCACGACCGCGCCCGACAGGCCATCGACGATCGCCTGTTCCGGCCGCGGCCGGTCTCTCACGGAACAGGGACGGAACAGTGATCGTTTAGGATGCTGAATCGGACACAAGGAACCCCGCCTCGAACCCCGCGTGGCGGGGTTTCTGCATGTCAGGGGCTACTTCAGGAGTTGGCGGGCCATCACCATGCGTTGGATCTGGTTGGTGCCCTCGTAGATCTGGGTGATTTTGGCGTCGCGCATCATGCGTTCTACTGGGTAGTCGCGGGTGTAGCCGTAGCCGCCTAGGAGTTGGACGGCGTCGGTGGTGATGTCCATGGCGGCGTCGCTGGCGGCACATTTGGCGGCGCTGGAGAAGAAGGTGAGGTCTTTGACGGGGGTGCCGTGCATGGCCAGGTCGGATTTGGCGGCGGCGGCGTAGGTGAGTTGGCGGGCGGATTCCAGTTTCATGGCCATGTCGGCGATCATGAATTGGAGGCCCTGGAAGTCGGCGATGGGGCGGCCGAATTGTTTGCGTTGTTTGACGTAGCCGATCGCGTAGTCGAGGGCGCCTTGGGCGATGCCTAGGGCTTGGGCGGCGATGGTGATGCGGGTGTGGTCGAGGGTGGCGAGGGCGGTTTTGAAGCCGGTGCCGGGGGCGCCGATCATGCGGGTGGCGGGGATGCGGACGTTGTTCAGGATGACCTGGCGGGTGGGGGAAGCCTTGATGCCGAGCTTCTTTTCCTTGGGGCCGAAGGAGACGCCCTCGTCGGATTTCTCGACGACGAAGGCGGAGATGCCGCGAGGGCCGGCGGTCGGGTCGGTTACGGCCATGACCGTGTAGTACTCGGAGATTCCGGCGTTTGTGATCCAGGATTTAGTGCCGTTGAGGATGTAGTGGTCGCCGTCGGGGACCGCGCGGGTTTTCATGGCGGCGGCGTCAGAGCCGGCGTCGGCTTCGGAGAGGGCGTAGGAGAACATGCCGTCGCCGCGGGCGACCGGGGTGAGGTATTGGGTTTTGAGTTCCTCGGATGCCGAGAGCAGGAGAGGGACGGTGCCGAGTTTGTTGACGGCGGGGATCAGCGAGGAGGAGGCGCAGGCGCGGGCGATCTCTTCGATGACGATGACGGTGGCCAGGGCGTCGGCACCGGCGCCGCCGTATTCCTCGGGGATGTGGACGGCGTGGAAGTCGGCCGCGACCAGGTCCTTGTAGACGTCGGCGGGGAACTCCTCGTTCTCGTCGGCGGCCGCGGCGCGGGGGGCGATCTTTTCGTCAGCGAGGGCGCGGACGGCTTCGCGCAGCATCTCGTGCTCTTCGCTGGGCGAGTAGAGAGGCACACTCATAACAGGATTGTAGGACGTCCAACTATTGGTCGGACGCCGGGTGGGGTCGGCGGTGATGCCATGACTGTGGCTGGGCCACACGACGGCGACCCAGACAACACCCGGAGCCAGCACTCCCTGAATGGACCGACAGCAGGTCTGGCAGCACGGCCGGGAGCCGGGCAGCATTCGAGGTTGGCTCGCTTTGGATAGGGCAATGGCAGGTCGCTGGCGGTGGGGGTGCAGTGTCAGGCGGCCCGGAGTGGGTGTCTAGCCTGGGATAACATTCCGGGACGCAAAAGGTGGGCAAATGTGGGGAGCGTGGCCGTGGCGTACCGTCTGACCGTGTTGGGGACTGGGTACCTGGGGGCCACGCACGCGGCGTGTATGGCGGAGTTGGGGTTCGAGGTTCTGGGGCTGGATGTCGATCCGGAGAAGATCGCGAGCTTGCAGCGTGGGGAGTTGCCCATTCATGAGCCGGGGCTTGAGGAGATGCTGCGGCGGAATCTGGCGGCTGGGCGGTTGCGGTTCACCACGTCCTATGAGGAGGCGGCGGAGTTCGGGGACGTGCACTTCGTGTGCGTGGGGACGCCGCAGAAGAAGGGGGAGTACGCGGCGGACGTGTCCTATCTCGACGCCGTCGTGGAGTCGCTGGCCCCGCATTTGAGGCGGGAGTGCCTGGTGGTGGGGAAGTCGACGGTTCCGGTTGGTACGGCACAGCGCCTGGCCGACAAACTCGCGCTCTTGGCGGGGCCGCATGTCGAGCTGGCGTGGAATCCGGAGTTCCTGCGTGAGGGGTTCGCGGTGCGGGACACGCTGAAGCCGGATCGGCTCGTGTTCGGGGTCGCGTCGGAGCGGGCCGAGAAGATACTTCGTGATGTGTATACGCCACTGGGTGACGTGCCGACCGTGGTCACCGATTTCCCGACGGCCGAGCTGGTCAAATCCGCGGCGAACGCGTTTCTGGCGACCAAGATTTCCTTCATCAACGCGATGGCCGAGGTCTGTGAGGCGGCACATGCGGATGTGAAGCAGTTGTCGCTGGCGCTCTCTTTCGATGAGCGTATCGGCGGGCGATTCCTCAACCCGGGGCTGGGTTTCGGGGGTGGGTGCCTGCCCAAGGATATTCGGGCGTTTATGGCGCGGGCCGGGGAGCTGGGCGCGGACCAGGCGCTTTCCTTCCTGCGCGAGGTGGACGCGATCAACATGCGACGGCGGGCTCGTATGGTCGATCTTGCGCGTGACTTGGTCGGCGGTTCCTTCCATACCCGGACGGTGGGTGTGCTCGGCGCGGCCTTCAAACCGAACTCCGACGACATCCGGGACTCACCCGCTCTCGACGTCGCTCTCACAATCCGCCAGGAGGGCGGCGCGGTGACCGTGTACGACCCGGTCGCCCTGAACAACGTTCGCAAGGCCCATCCCACCCTGGGCACTGCCGATTCCGCGCTAACGGCGGTCCGGAACGCGGACGTGGTACTCCTCCTTACCGAATGGCAGGAATTCGTCGACCTCGACCCCGAAGCCATCGGCACGGTCGTCAACACCCGCAACATCGTCGACGGCCGCAACGCCCTCGACTCCGAAATCTGGCGCGCAGCACACTGGAATTACCGCGCCCTCGGCCGCCCCTAAACCCGTGCGGTACGGCCTACAACTGAAGGCCCGACACTTCCGCGCGAAGATTCGCGCCCTTCGCATGGGCTTGCTCACGTAGCGCGATCTGAAAGGTGACCATCCGACCCTGAAGCCCGGGATCAGTGGCGGCCAGAATGCGTACAGCCAGCAGACCGGCGTTTCGGGCGCCGCCGATGGCTACCGTGGCGACAGGGACGCCTGCTGGCATCTGCACGATGGACAGGAGTGAGTCCATTCCGTCGAGGTATTTGAGGGGGACGGGTACGCCGATCACGGGCAGGGGGGTTACCGAGGCGAGCATGCCGGGCAGATGTGCTGCGCCGCCCGCGCCGGCGATGATCACTTTTAGGCCGCGGGAGTCAGCGTGTCTGCCGTAGTCGATCATTTCGGTGGGCATGCGGTGGGCGGAGATGACGTCGGCCTCGAATGGCACGCCGAATTCCGCCAGGGCTTCGGCGGCGGCTTTCATGACCGGCCAGTCGGAATCGCTGCCCATGACGATGCCGACCTGCGGGGTGGTCTCTGGCTGGGTTTGCGTCATGTCAGGATCCCTTCAATCGAAGAAGTGGTACCGAGCCCGCGTGTGAACTCCGCCCAGAACGTCATGAAGACCACGCCGGTCGTCGCCCCAGCCCGGTCATCGCCCTATTGCCAACGTCAGACCGGTCCCCTCAGGCAGGTCACGGCATGCCGGGCGCGGGCGCGTACATCCTCCAGGTCGGTGCCGAGTGCAGTGACGTGTCCGATTTTTCGGCCTGGACGGACTTCCTTCCCGTAGAAGTGCAGCTTGATGCCTGGGTCGTGGGCGAGGACGTGCTCGTACCGGGCGAAGATGTCCGGGTCGGGGCCGCCGAGGAGGTTGGCCATGACGACGACGGGGGCGGTCATGGCGGGCGAGCCGAGCGGAAGGTCGAGAACAGCCCGGAGGTGTTGTTCGAATTGGGAGGTTCGGGTGCCTTCGATGGTCCAGTGGCCGCTGTTGTGCGGGCGCATGGCCAGCTCGTTGACGATCAGGCCGGTTTTGGTCTGGAACATCTCGACGGCGAGCAGGCCGGTGACGCCGAGTTCGGCGGCGATGGTGAGCGCGATCCGCTGGGCTTGGGCGGCGTCTTCGGCGTCCAGGTCAGGAGCGGGGGCGATCACTTCCATGCAGATGCCGTCTTCCTGGACGGTTTCCACGACCGGGTAGCTGACTCCCTGCCCGTGCGGGGACCGCGCGACAAGCACGGCAAGCTCCCTCTCGAAAGGGACGAAAGCCTCAGCAATCAGCTCAACACCATTTTTCAGGACCTGGGCGGCTTCGCCAGCGGATTCGACCACCCAGACTCCTCGGCCGTCATAACCCCCGCGAACCGCCTTCAGGACGACCGGCCAGCCGTTCTCCCCCGCGAACTCCTCAACAGCCGACACCGAATCCACACGCGCCCAAGCCGGACAAGGCGCACCAATAGCCCCAAGGCGCTCACGCATGACCGCCTTGTCCTGAGCATGGATGAGCGCGTCAGCCCCGGGCCGCACCGCGACCCCCGCCTCCGCCAGCACCCGAATATGCCCACCCGGCACATGCTCATGATCGAACGTGACCGCGTCACACCCATCCGCGAACGCCCGCAGATCATCCAGATTCCGATAATCCCCAAGCACCGTCTGAGTGATCACCCGCGACGCGCTCTCATCAGGCGCGTTCGCCAGCACCCGCAACTCCACGCCAAGCGCGATGGCCGCCTGCTGAGTCATCCGGGCAAGCTGCCCAGCACCGACCATGCCGACGACAGGCGCAACGTTAGGGCTGTTCACAAAGGGCTAGCTTAGCCCGCGGTGATATGTGCGAGCTCCCGCCGAACCCCGATCGTGGTCATCTTGCCCGCTTTGCTGACCCGCGTGGTCAGAAAGAGGACCTCACTCCCGGTGAGCTTCCCCGCCTTGGCCTTCCCGGTAAACGCTTTCACCGTGGCGGAGCCGTACCGGGCATGGCGAAGAGCACCACGGCCGGCCCCGGGCTTCTGCGTGAAGACCAGCGTGATCGCGTGGAAGACCAGCGCGCCCCCGTCGGCGAGCAGCAACGCCCGGGACGCATCCGTGGCCAGCCGCACATCCACCGAAACCCGGTCAGGCCTGGCCTTTCGCGGGGTACGGAGCAGCTCCTCCAGCAGTGTCCGCACCGGATCCCCCGCCGGGAAGGTGACCCCGCTCACCCCGGCCGGATCGGTGAGATAGGTCAGATACTGCTGCGGCACCAGCCGAGCCTTGACGATCATGTCCGTCGCCCCCGTCGGCACCGCGTCCTCCGCGGGCGCCTTCCCGAGCAACGGAATCGGCCCGTACGCCAGCTGCCACACCCCATCCTCGAAAGCGAAGACGAAATACGCCGGATCAGGCTCCCGCGCGAGCGCCGCGAACCAGGCCCCTTCCTCCTGATCCCCCGGCAGAAACACCTCTATTTCCGAATAATTCGGAATATCAACCCCCGGCAGCCCATTCTGCACGGCCGCACACACGGTCGCCCCGAGCTCACCCTCCGCCCAGGCCGTCAAGGAATCCACCTTGCCGCAGTCCACCCCCCGCCAGGCATCCCGCAACTCCGGCAGAATCTCCAGCGCACGCTCGGCCGCGTCCAGCGTCAAGGCCGGCGGCGAAGGCTCGCTGGAAACCGGCGCCGCGACCGGCTGCCCCCCACATGCCACGACCCCCACCAGGCCGAAGACACAAACCCCACGACGAACGCGCCCCCCCATGAGGCCCATGATCCCGGAGTCTCCTCACCAGCGAAACGCCCAATGTCCGCGCGAGCGTAACACCGCCTTTTGCCCCAATAGCCGGAAATTTACTGAAATGTTCTTGGGTGAGCTGGGAAGAACCTGTGTCAGGGTGGAACGGGACTCCGGTACGGAGCACGGGCCGGTAGCCTGAGTCGAACCCCCAAGCAGGAAGGACCGTACGGCTCGTGCAGCTCATCCGTCGCGCATACGAGCGGTTCGCCGCACTCGTCCACGAAGTGTTGAAGTTCGGCACCGTGGGCGCCATGGCCTTCGTGATCAACTTTGGCGTCGTCAACATCCTGTGGGCCCTGTGGGGGTCGGAGGGCACCCTGACCGCGAAGGTCATCGCGACGGTGATCGCCGCGACCTTCGCCTACTTCGGGAACCGCTACTGGACCTTCCGCCATCGGGAGCAGAGCGGCCTGGCCAGGGAATACATGCTGTTCTTCATCTTAAACGGGGTCGGCCTGCTGATCGAGCTGCTCTGCCTGAGCTTCAGCCGCTACACCCTGGGCCTGGACAGCCTGATCGCCAACAACATCGCCACCCTGATCGGCACGGGACTCGGCACCTTGTTCCGTTTCTGGTCGTACAAGCGATGGGTCTTCCTGGCTCCGGAGCTCCAGCCGGAGGCGGTCGATCAGGCGGGCCCGCTCACCACCCGGTGACGGCGGCCGCTCTCCCCCACCTGGCGGAGAAATATGGCGAAGGTCGCCGGGCGCGGCTTGATCAGTTCCAGCCGCCCCCCGTCGGCCACCACCAGGGACCGCGCGAGCGTCAGCCCGAGCCCGGTCCCGCGTCCCCCGGTCACGTTCCGCTCGAACACCCGGTTCCTTATCTTTTCCGGCACGCCCGGCCCCTGGTCGGACACCTCGATGACGATCGACTTCTCCGAGCTGGTGGTGGTTATCCGCACCGGACCTCCGCCGTGCTGGAGCGAATTGTCCAGCAGGGTCGCCACCACCTGGCTTAGCCCGCCGGTGGTGGCCAGCGCGAGCAGGCCCCGGGTGCCCAGCAGCTCGATGACCCGGTGGGACCGCCGGAACGCGGGCTCCCACTCGCCGATCTGCTGGATCAGGACCTCGTCGATGTCGATCGGCTCGGCCTGGGAGTGCCGCTGCCGCCGGGCGGCGGCCAGCAACTCGTCGATGACGGCGGTGAGGCGCTCGGCCTGCAGGATGGCGGCCTCGCCCTCCTCCCGCACGATGGCGGGCTCCGCGGCGGCGGCGACGATCTCCTCCAGGCGCATGGTGAGGCCGGTCAGGGGGGTTCTGAGCTGGTGTGAGGCGTCGGTGGCGAACTCGCGCTCGCGGCCGAGCAGTTCGGAGATGCGGATGGCGCTGCGGTCCAGCACCTCGGCGACCCGGTCGAGTTCGGGGATGCCATAGCGGTGCCTGCTGGGCCGGGCGTCGCCGGATCCCAGCCGCTCCGCGATCTTCGCCAGGTCCAGGAGCGGCAGGGAGAGCCGGCGCGAGGTCACCACGGCGAGGCCGATGGCCACGCCGAGCGCGGCGACCGCCAGGGCGATGGTGAGCAGCAGCCGGGCCCGTATCTCGTGGTCGATCTGGGCGGTGTCCCTGCTGACGCGCACCACGCCGTTCTCGGAGCGCGCGTCCTCGGTGAGCGAGCGGTTCGCCGGGGGTTGCGTGCCCACGGCGATCGGGGCGATGCCCCGGAACGCGACCTGGATATACCGGTTGGGGTAGTTGCTCGCGAGCTGCTTGGGGTCGACCGGCTGCTCCTGGCTGATCGCGTACTCCACGCTGATCAGCACGCGGGTCGCTTCGGCGTTGAGCTCCTGGGCGGCCTCGTCGTTGATGAGCCGTACGACGACCACGCCCAGGGGCACACCGAGCAGCAGAACCGCGATGACCGCCACCAGCAGCATCGAGGAGAGCAAACGCCTCCGCATGGCCCCTTACTCGCGTTCGAAGCGGAAGCCGACCCCTCGCACGGTAGTGATGTACCGGGGCTTGGCGGCATCGTCGCCGAGTTTGCGGCGCAGCCACGAAATGTGCATATCCAGGGTCTTGGTGGAACCCCAC
Organism: Acrocarpospora sp. B8E8; assembly: GCF_039871605.1. NCBI lineage: Bacteria > Bacillati > Actinomycetota > Actinomycetes > Streptosporangiales > Streptosporangiaceae > Acrocarpospora > Acrocarpospora sp. B8E8. The sequence continues at coordinate 21,635 of NZ_JBDPLV010000070.1, forward strand.
CAGTTGGTGTCCCACACCTCACGCATGATCTGTTCGCGCGTGACGACCTTTCCGGCGTCCCGGACGAGGACCCGGAGCAGGTCGAATTCCTTGGTGGTCAGATGCAGTTCCTTGTCGCCCATCCAGGCGCGGCGCGAGTCGGCGTCGATCCTGACGCCCTGGACCACGGGCGTCTCCGACGTGCCGCGCCGGAGTAGAGCCCGGACCCGGGCGAGTAGTTCGGCGAGTCGGAACGGTTTGGTGACGTAGTCGTCGGCCCCGGCGTCGAGGCCGACCACCGTGTCGACCTCGTCGACACGGGCGGTGAGAATGAGCACGGGCGTCCCGTGGCCTTCGGCCCTGATGCGACGGGCGACCTCCAGCCCGTCCATCTCGGGCAGGCCAAGGTCGAGAACGATGAGGTCGACGCCCCCCGAAAGAGCCCTTTCCAGGGCCTGCGGGCCGTCCGGACTCACCTCTACCTGATAGCCCTCCCGGCGCAGTGCGCGCGCAAGCGGCTCGGAGATCGAGGTGTCATCCTCGGCGAGAAGTACGCAGGTCATGAAGCGATCGTAGGACCTTAAGCGATCGTTTCCCGGCAGCAGCGCGCGGTTTGACTCGTCGTTGACTTATCAATTGACCTGGGCAAACACTCCTAAAGGTCGGTTTATCGCGGTAGTTCATCCGCCCGAAGGGGGTAGGGGCACGGGAAAAAAGAAGCCCGCCGGGTGGACCCGACGGGCGGCCGATCACGAGGCCGATGGTGGTTCCGCGTATCGCTGGAGATACAGCTGATCGCCCAGGGTGTCCATCAACTCGAGTTCGGTCTCCAGGTAGTCGATGTGGTGCTCCTCGTCTTCGAGGATCTCCTCGAAGAGCAGGGCCGAAACGATGTCCCCACGCTCGCGCATGAGCGCGATCCCGGGCCGCAACCGCTGCACCACGCCCAGCTCCAGGTCCAGGTCGGCCTGAATCTGCTCGCGCACGGTCTGGCCGATGTGCAGGGTGAACAGCTTCTGGTAGTTGGGCAGGCCTTCCAGGAAGAGAATGCGGTCGGTGAGCTTCTCCGCGTGCTTCATCTCGTCGAAGGACTCGGCCCTGGTGTAGCTCGCCAGCTTCGTGAAACCCCAGTTCTCCTGCATCTTGGCATGCAGAAAGTACTGGTTGATGGCGGTGAGTTCGGAGGTCAGCTGCTCGTTGAGCAGCGCGATGATCTCTCTGTCGCCCTGCATGACGGGCCCCTTGGATCTATGCGGTGGTGATCAGGTCTTCGGACCGTTTCAGGATTGCACAGATCTTCCGGACACATGAGCCGCAGTCGCCTCCCGCGCCGGTGGTGTCGCGCACTTGCCGGGCGCTCTTCGCGCCTGCCGCGATACAGGCGTGAACCTCCGTATCGGTCACGGCGTGGCAAATGCAGACATACATGACGGGAGAAAGCCTCTCAGAAGTAGGTTAGGCACACCTAAGGTAGCCTACTTTGGTAAGGCTTGCCTATGTGAGGCTCACCACACGTCAATGTCCCCTGTGCAGCCACTCCGCCAGATGCGGGGCCTCCGCGCCGATGGTGGTGGAATCACCGTGCCCGGTGTGCACGATCGTCTCCGCCGGCAGCGTAAGCAGCCGATCTTCGATCGACTCGATGATCGTCTCGAACGAGGAGTACGACCGCCCGGTCGCCCCGGGCCCGCCCTGGAACAGGGTATCCCCGCTGAACACCACCCCGAGCTCCCGCGCGTGCAGGCAGACCGCCCCCGGCGAGTGCCCGGGCGTGTGCAGCACGGTGAGCGCCACCTCCCCCGCGTCGATCACCTGCCCGTCCTTCAACGGCACGTACGGCACATCGCTCCCGTAGTGCATCTCCCACAACACCTGGTCGGCCGGATGCAGCAGGATGGGCGCCCCGGTCGCCGCGGCCACCTCGGCCGCCGCGTCGATGTGGTCGTTGTGGCCGTGCGTGCAGACGATGGCGGTGACCCGCCGATCGGCCACCGCCGCCAGGATCGCGGCCGCGTCGTGCGCCGCGTCGATGATCACGACCTCGTCGCCGGAGCCGACCAGCCAGACGTTGTTGTCGACCTCCCAGGTCCCGCCGTCCAGCGAGAAGCTGCCCGAGGTGATCAGGCGGTCGATGCTCACAGCACCACCGCCGAGCGCAGGACCTCGCCGCGGTGCATCTTGGCGAAGGCCTCCTCGACGTCGCCCAGGCCGATGGTCTCGGAGACGAAGCCGTCCAGGTTGAGGCGGCCCTGCAGGTAGAGGTCGATCAGCATGGGGAAGTCGCGGCTGGGCAGGCAGTCGCCGTACCAGGAGGATTTGAGGGCGCCGCCGCGGCCGAAGACGTCCAGGAGCGGCAGGTCCAGGCGCATGTCAGGGGTGGGCACGCCGACCAGCACCACGGTCCCGGCCAGGTCACGGGCGTAGAAGGCCTGCTCGTACGTCTCCGGCCGCCCGACCGCCTCGATCACCACGTCGGCGCCGTGGCCACCGGTGAGCTCGCGGATGGCCTCCACGGGGTCGCTCTCGCGGGAGTTCACGGTGTGCGTGGCGCCGAAGTCGCGAGCCCACTCGAGCTTGCGCGGGTCCACGTCCACGGCGATGATCGTCCCGGCTCCGGCCAGCTGGGAGCCGAGGATGGCCGCGTTGCCCACGCCGCCGCAGCCGATCACGGCCACCGAGTCGCCTCGGCTCACCCCGCCGGTGTTGAGGGCGGCGCCGAGCCCGGCCATCACGCCGCACCCGAGCAGACCGGCCACGGCCGGCTTCGCCCGCGGGTCGACCTTGGTGCACTGACCGGCCGCGACCAGCGTCTTCTCGATGAAGGCGCCGATGCCGAGCGCGGGGCTGAGCACGGTTCCGTCGGTCAGGGTCATCTTCTGGGTGGCGTTGTGGGTGGCGAAGCAGTACCAAGGGCGACCGCGCAGGCAGGCCCGGCAGTTGCCGCAGACGGCCCGCCAGTTGAGGATCACGTAGTCGCCGGGTTCCAGGCCGGTCACGCCCGCGCCGACGGCCTCGACCACGCCGGCGGCCTCGTGGCCGAGCAGGAACGGGAAGTCGTCGTTGATGCCGCCCTCGCGGTAGTGCAGGTCGGTGTGGCAGACCCCGCAGGCCTGGATCGTGACAACCGCTTCGCCGGGGCCCGGGTCCGGGACCAGCACGGTCTCCAAGGTGACCGGCGCACCCTTACCTTTAGCGATCACGCCCTGGACTTCATACAACATTCCGCACCTCCGTGTGTTTGATCAGGATTTCCATGAGCGGCCTCGCCGTCAAGCTGACCCTCGCCGCAGCACATAGGGCTGGACCAGCCCGAGCCCGCGAGCCGGGCGGCGGCGGATCTTGACGACCTCGATGCCGGCCAGGCCGGTGACGCTCTCGGCCAGAGCGCTGTCGGCGACCACGCTGCCCGGGCGGGCGATGGCGGTCAGCCTGGCGGCCAGGTTGACGGTGGTGCCGAATACGTCGCCCATCACCGGCAGCACGGGGCCGTAGGCGAGGCCGATCCGCACCCCCGGATCGCCCTGCCCGAGCGCGTCGACCAGGTCGAGGGTCATCCGGGCGGCGGTCTCGGCTTCGGTGGCCGTGAAGAGGACCTCGTCGCCGAGGGTTTTGACCAGGCGCCCGCCGTGCTGGGCGACCACGTCGGAGGCGCGGGCCTCGAAGCCTTCGACCAGGTCGGCCAGGGCCAGCTCGTCGAGGTCGCGGGAGACCCGGGTGAAGGAGACCAGGTCGGCGAAGCCGACGGCCAGCGTCGTACGGTCGCCGTTCTCGGTGAGGGCCAGCTGGCGGCTGGCCGAGGCGGCCAGCTGGGCCCGCCAGACGTGCACCAGGGTGAGCTCGAAGTCGGGCAGCAGCAGCTCCGCGGCGCGCAGGACCCGGGCCAGGTCGGCGTCGGTGGGCGCTTGGTCCAGCAGGGCGCCGATCATAATCTCGGTCTGCCACTGGGCCAGCCGCGCGGTGGTCCGGCCGAGCGCCCGGGTCATCCGGATCAGGGTGACCTCGTCCAGCAATCCGGCGTCCAGGATCATCCGGATCCTTTGTAGCGCCTGGAGGTCGGCGTCGGTGAAGGCGACCGCGTCGTCGGCCAGGGTGGCGAAGCCGAGCGCGCGCCAGATCCGCTCGGCCAGCTCCTGCGGGATCCCGGCGGTCGAGGCGATCTCACGGCGGGTGTAGCGCGGCGGCAGGCCCAGAAAAAGCCGCTGGATGTCGTCCGAAGTCGGTCGTCGGTCCGGGGTCCTGCCGTCGGGCGTCACTTGCCGTCGATGTTCCCGTCGGAGGCGTCCTCCACCAGCCGGAACAGCTCGGTGCGGACGGTCTGGATCTTGGGGATGTCGCGGTAGAGGATCTCGCCGCGGTCGGAGGCCGACTCGACCTTCAGCGTGCCGCAGCCGAACAGGCGCTCCATCAGGGTCTGGTCGGAGCTGACCGAGTTGACCTTGGTGAGCGGGATGTCGTCGTCGGACTTGTTCAGGATGCCGGTGCTGATGTTGAACCGGTGCGTGGTCAGCGTGTAGGACGTGGTCTTCCAGCGCAGGTACGGCACGAAGGAGAACAGCGTGAGCGCGACGACCGCGACCACGGCGACGGTGATCCTGGCCAGCCAGGCCCACTCGAAGTCGCCGGGGATGAAGTAGATCGCGGCGCTGGAGGCGGCGACGACCAGAAGGAGCGCGAGGAAGGGCACGACGAGCCGCTTCCAGTGCGGGTGGAACGAGTGCACGACTCGCTCCCCCTCGGTGAGGTGATGATCGGGCAAACCCATGGACCGAATCGTGGCACGACGATCAGTTTCGTGTCGTGTTTTGTCCGGCACTTGGTTGTCACGGATTGGCAGGAGCGCGGACATGCACCACATCTCCCACGCTCAGCAGGTGATCGGTCCCCTCGGACCGCACTATCAGGTATCCCGACCGGTCGATCCCGGTCGCCAACCCGATCAGTACCCGCTCCCCCGGCAGCTCCACCCGCACCTCCTGCCCCACCGTCGCGCTCCCCGCCAGGTACGCCGTGCGCAACCCGCACGACTCCACATCCCCATCGGCCGCCACCCACTCCCGATACCGCGCCTCCAGCTCCCGCAGCACGGCCAGCAACAACACGCCACGATCGACGGTCGTCGAGCCGGACAGCAGCAGCGAGGTGGCCCGCTCCACCGGCAGCTCCTCCTGCCGCAACGTCACGTTGAGCCCCATCCCGACCACGACCGCCCGATCCACCCGCTCGGCCAGCACCCCCGCCAGCTTGCGCTCCCCCACCAGCAGGTCGTTGGGCCATTTGAGCCGCACGTCGACCCCGGTCTCGGCCCGTACGGCGGTCGCGGCGGCCAGGCCGAACAGCAGCGACAGCCAGCCCTGCTTGGGCAGCGGGACGTCCGGCCGCAGCAGCACCGAGAATGTCAGCCCGGATCTGGGCGGAGCGGTCCATATCCTGCCGAGCCGCCCACGGCCGGCGAACTGCGATTCGGCGACCAGGACGGCTCCTTCCCGGATGCCCTCCCTGGCCGATTGAGCAAGATCGGCATTGGTGGAACCGGTGCGCTCGACGACCTTGACGGCCGACCACAGCGAGCCGGGGCGGACGAGCGCGCTCTGCAGCGCTGCCTGCGACAACGGGGTACGTTCAAGATCGAAAGACCGTGATTCTGGCACCCGACCATTTTCCCCTCCCGAGCGGCGCTCTGTGACCGGATTGCCGCAATGACCTGGAATAACTACGTTGTGTAGTTGAACCACTACAACAAGTAGTTAAGGTTCGGCATAAGGTTGGGAAAGTACGTTTGAGGAGCGTAAATGGACCGGAAGAACTGGGCGAGCTGGAAACCCTTCGGGATCGGCGAGCGGAAGCCCAACAACTATCTGGAGCTGTGGAAGGCCTTCCGGGCGGTCAAGGGGAACCGGCGGTATGCGTGGCGGATCCTCACGCAGGGGACCTGTGATGGGTGCGCGCTGGGGACCAAGGGGATGCGCGACTGGACGATGGACGAGATCCATCTGTGCAACATCCGGTTGCGGCTGCTTCAGCTGAACACGATGCCCGCGTTGGATGTGGGGCTGTTGAAGGACGTGTCCGCGTTGCCGGCGCGGAGTGGGGAGTTGCGGGGGCTTGGGCGGTTGCCGTACCCGATGATCCGGCGGCAGGGGGAGGCGGGGTTTGCCAGGATCGGGTGGGAAGAGGCGCTCGATCTCGCGGTGGCGAGGCTTGGCGGGAAGGTGGGGGTTTATCTGACCAGCCGGGGGGTGCCCAATGAGAACTACTTCGCGGCGCAGAAGGCGGTTCGGGCGATCGGGGTGAACTCGATCGACAATGCCGCGCGGATCTGTCACTCGCCGTCCACGGTGGCGTTGAAGCAGGCGATCGGGGCGGCTGCGACGACGTGCTCGTACCAGGATTGGATCGGTTCCGATCTGATCGTGTTCATCGGGTCGAATCCCTCGAACAATCAGCCGGTCGCGATGAAATACCTGTATCACGCGAAGAAGGCGGGCACTCAGGTTGCGATGGTCAACACCTATCGTGAGCCGGGGATGGAGCGGTACTGGGTGCCGTCCAACGCCGAGTCCGCGCTGTTCGGGACGAAGATCACCGATCATTTCTTCGGGGTGAACATCGGTGGGGACATCGGGTTTCTGAACGGTGTGCTCAAGCATCTGGTCGAGAACGACTGGCTGGACAAGGCGTTCATCGATATGCATACGTCGGGGTTCGAGGCCGTACGGGAATCGGTCGCCGCGCAGACGTGGGAATCGCTGGAAGCTCTGTCGGGCGCCACTCGGGAGGATATGTTCGCGCTGGCCAAGCTGCTTGGCGAGGCCAAGTCGGCCGTGCTGGTGTGGTCGATGGGTATCACCCAGCACGCGTATGGCGAGGAGAACGTTCGGGCGATCGTCAATCTGGCGCTGGCTCGGGGCTTTGTCGGCAGGGATAACTGCGGACTGATGCCGATCCGGGGGCACAGTGGTGTGCAGGGTGGGGCGGAGATGGGGGCATATGCCACCGGGCTTCCTGGTGGGCTGCCGGTCACCCCGGAGAACGCGGCAAAGTTCGCGGAGTTGTGGGGATTTGAGATTCCCACAACGCCGGGGTTGACAGCCACGGACATGGTCGACGCGGCGCACGCGGGAGAGCTGGACGTGCTGATCTCCTCGGGAGGTAACTTCCTGGAGGTTCTGCCGGATCCGGGTTACTGCCGCGAGGCGCTGTCCCGGCCTGGGCTGCGGGTGCACATCGACATCGTGCTCTCTTCCCAGATGCTCGTTCCGGGGGCTGGCGACGTGCTGCTGCTGCCCGCTCAGACTCGCTACGAGATGGCGGGTGGTGTCACGGAGACGTCCACGGAGCGTCGGATCATCTACTCCCCCGAGGTCGAAGGCCCTCGAATCGGCGAAGCCTGGCCGGAGTGGAAGATCTTCACTGAGCTGGCCGCCCGGGCTCGGCCCGATTTGGCGGACCTGATCCGCTACCCCGGTGGAACCGCGGCTATCCGTGAGGACATCGAGCGCTCGGTGCCCTTTTATGAGGGTATTTCCGGTCTGTCTGCGTTCGGGGACAACGTGCAATACGGCGGCAGGCATCTCTGTCCCGATGGCCTGTTCCCCACTCCGGATCACCGTGGCCGTTTCAGCCCTGTGGGCCTGCCCGAACTCCAGCGGCCCGACGGCTCGTTCCTGGTCGCGACCCGGCGTGGCAAGCAGTTCAACAGCATGGTTCACGAGCGCCGGGACGGGTTCAACGGGGCGACCCGGCAGGCCGTGCTGATCTCCTCGTACGACGCGGACCGGCTTGGCCTGGCCGACGGCGCCGAGGTCACGCTGACCAGTTCGACCGGGAGTTTCACCGGGAACGTGCTGCGGGCTCCGCTGATGCCGGGCAACGTGCAGATCCACTGGCCGGAGGGCAACGTCCTGCTGGACAAGGCCCGCCGCTCCCCTGACGCGCGTATCCCCGACTACAACGCCTACGCGACACTCGACCCGTCATGATCCGCCCAGGCCCGGTGACCCGGTACCGCGTCCGCCAGGTATCCGGAAATATCGCCAAAGATCGGCGTGATGATCTCGCTACCGAGGAGCCGTTGGAGATCCGGGTGCTGGCCGGAGGCGTCAGCCGTACCGTCGCGATCACCATGCGCACGCCGGGAGCCGATTTCGAGCTCGCGGCGGGTTTCCTGCACGGCGAAGGCCTGGTCAAACCCGGCGACATCCAGGCAATCGGCTACTGCACCGACGACGACGTACTCCCCGAGGCCCGCTACAACACGGTCTCCGTCCGCCTCCCCCAAATCCCCGACATCCCCCACTTAGAACGACATTTCATGACATCGAGCGCTTGCGGCGTCTGCGGAAGCGCCAGCCTCGACGCCCTGAAAGACCGCTGCGTCCCGCTCACCACTACCGCCCTGCGCGTCACCCCCGAAATCCTGTACGGCCTGCCCGCCACCCTCCACGACGCCCAAGGCGTGTTCGCCCGCACCGGCGGCCTGCACGCAGCGGGACTCTTCACCCCCGACGGCACGCTCGTGCAGACCCGCGAGGACGTCGGCCGCCACAACGCGGTGGACAAACTCGTCGGCTGGGCCCTCCTGCACGACCGCCTCCCGCTGACCGGCCACCTACTCCTGGTCAGCGGCCGAGCCAGCTACGAGATCGGACAGAAAGCCCTGGCCGCCGGAATCGAACTACTCTGCGCGGTCTCCGCCCCCTCCTCCCTGGCCGTCGACCTGGCCAGAGAGTTCGGCATGACCTTGATCGGCTTCCTCCGCGACGAACGCTTCAACGTCTACGCGGGCGCCGAACGCATCGAATAATCGACGCTCGAACAGCACCTAGCGGAATGCCGCAGCCGCTGCTGGTGCCGGTCTCGAACAGCATTTAGCGGAATGCCGCAGCCGCTGCTGGCGCCGGTGCGGCGAGAACCACCACCTGCGTTAACGGCGCCGGATAACGGCGGGAAAGCCGACGACCTGCTCATTCTGGTACCACACTCTGCGGCCCACGCTCTGACGCCCATCCGCTGAAGTCGGGTGCGCTTTGGTCAGCCCGTGTTCTGGAGTCCGGCCGCGACCCCGTTGACGCTGAGCAGTAGCAGCGTCGACAGACGATCCCGCTCGTGTTCGGTCAGTGGCTCCTCTGAGCGCAGCGCCGACAGCGCCCGCAACTGCAGGTGCGAGAGCGCGTCCACATACGGATCACGCAGTTGGACCGCGCGCGACAGCACTCGGCGGCTCTCCAGGAGGCGGGTGTGCCCGGTGATCTCCAGCACCAGCTTGCGGGTCAGGTCGTACTCCTCCAGGACCTGCTTGGCGAAGTCGTCTCGCCCGCCCAGGGCCAGATATCGGGAGGCGATGGCCTTGTCGGTTTTGGCCAGGGACATCTCGACGTTGTCCAGCAGGGAGGCGAACAGCGGCCATTCCTTGTAGGCGGACTGGAGTTCGGCCCGGCCGCCCGCGTCCAGGACGGCGGACAGACCGCTGCCCAGGCCATACCAGCCGGGGAGGTTGACGCGGGTTTGGGCCCAGGCGAACACCCAGGGGATGGCGCGCAGATCGTCCAGCGATTTGGGTGCCCCGAGCCCACGACGCGCGGGGCGGGAGCCGAGGCGTAGGGAGCCGATCTCCTCCAGGGGGCTGACCAGCGCGAACCACTCGGGGAAGCCGGGTGCCTCGGTCAGTGCCCGGTAGGCCTGTTCGGAGGCCGAAGCCACCTGACCGGCCAGTGCGCGGAACTTGGCGGCGGCCTCGGCGGTGCGGGATTCCACGCTGGAGGTGGAGGCGAGCAGGACGGCGTTGGTGACCTGTTCGATGTGGCGGCGGGCGATGGCCTGGTGGCCGTACCTGGCGAAGATCACCTCGCCCTGTTCCGTGACCTTGAAGCGGCCGGCTACCGAGCCCGGGGCTTGGGCCAGCACCGCCCGGTTGGCCGGGCCGCCGCCCCGGCCGAGCGCGCCGCCGCGGCCGTGGAAGAGCGTGAGCCGCACGCCGTTGGCGGTCGCCCAGGTGGTGAGCGCGGCCTGCGCGTCGTAGAGGCGCATGGTGGCGGCGGCCGGGCCGAGTTCCTTGGCCGAGTCGGAATAGCCCAGCATGACCTCGATCCGGCGCCCGTTGGCGGCCAGCCTGCGCCGGACCGGTTCGGCCTCCATCATCCCGGTGAGCACCGCCACCGAATTGTCGAGGTCGGCGCCCGACTCGAACAGCGGCACCACGTCCAGCACCGGCGCCCGCTCGCCGAGCGCGTGCTTGGCCAGCTCATACACGGCCACGACGTCGTCGGCGGAACGGGTGAAGGAGACCACATACCGGGAGCAGGCCTTGACCCCGAACCGTTCCTGGATCCAGGCGATGGTCCGGATGGTGGCCAGCACCTCCTCGGTCCGCTCCGAGCGGCGGCCCCCGGAGTTGAGCTCGGCCAGCGCCTCGGCATGCACTTGCGAGTGCTGCCGCACCTCCAGCTCGGCCAGGTGGAACCCGAACGTCTCCACCTGCCAGATCAGGTTCTGGAGCTCCCCATAGGCCTGCCGGAACGCGCCCGCGTCGCGCAGCGAATCCTGGGCCAGGCGCAGGTCGGAGAGCAGGTCGACCGGCGAGAGATAGGCCAGGTCGAGGTCGCGGCGGCGGGTCGCGGCGATCCTGGCGGCGGTGAACAGCAGCCACTGCCGGTGCGGCTCCTGCGGCGAGCGGGTGGCCATCTCCGAGACCAGGTCGGGGAAGTCGCCCTCGGCCTGGGCGAGCGCGGCCTGCAGCTGCTCGGACGGCGGGGTGTAGGCGGAGGCGGCGGTCAGCGTCCTGGCGATGCGGGTGGCGGCGGTCTCCAGCGCGGTCAGCACGTGCTCGGCGTGGATGAGCACGGCCTCCCTGGTGACCTTGGCGGTGACGTTCGGGTTGCCGTCCCGGTCGCCGCCGATCCAGCTGCCGTAGCGGATGTAGGCCCGGGAGCGGGGCGCGCGGGTGCTGGTGCCGGGTTCGAGCGCGGCGTCCAGCGACCGGTAGATGTGCGGGACCGCCCGGAACAGGGTCTCGTCGAAGGCGGCCATCGCGGTGCGCACCTCGTCGAGCGGGTCCAGCTTGGTGCTCCTGAGCTGGGAGGTACGCCAGAGCAGGTCGATCTCCTCCAGCATCCGCCGGTGCGCCTCCTCCCGCTCGGCCGCCCCCCGCCCCGGCGTGTTGTACGCGTCGAGCTGGGCGCTGACCCGCTGGATTGCGGTGACCACGGCCCGCCGCCTGGCCTCGGTCGGATGCGCGGTCAGCACCGGCCGGAACTCCAGCCCGGCGATGAGCCGGTTGAGCTCGTCCTGACCGAGATCGTCCTTGAGGTCCCTGACGGCCTGGGCCAGCGACTCCGGCACCGGCATGTTGCTGCGTTGATTGCGATGCTCCGCATCGCGGTTCGGGTGCTCATCCCCGGTGTCTTCCCTCGTCGCTCCGCTCCTCAGTCCAGACACCGGCGCACCCTCACGGTCGCGGCGGCGCAGGATGCGGATCCGATAGTGCTCCTCGGCCAGGTTGGCCAGGTGGAAGTAGCAGGTGAACGCGCGGGCGATCTCCACCGCGCGTTCCACCGGCCAAGTGTTCACCAGGGCGGCCACCTCGTCCACGGTGGTCTCCCGGCGGCGCGCGGCGATCACCGCTTTGCGCAGCCGTTCCACGTCCGCCAGCAGGTCGGGCCCGCCCTGCTCGGCGATCACCTGACCCAGCAGTTCGCCCAGCAAGCGGACGTCGGCGCGGAGTTCGTCGGGCATCTCAGTGACAGCGCTGTGGCGTTCGGTCGAGGCCATGTTTCGAAGACTAGCGAGTGACCCTGACCTCCCCGATACCGGTCTCACCCATTGGACTAGACCAGTCGGGTGGCCGGTCAGGTGGGCCGGGAGACCGCCGCGAGCAGCTCCGGCATACGCCGGAAACCGATCCTGGCTGCGATCCGCCGCCCGCCCCAGGCCACCGCCGCGCCGTACAGCACGGCGATCCCGCTCACCCAGGGCGCGATGAACATGGTCGGGATCACCACCGGCAGCGACAGCAGCCCCGCCCCGAGCATGGCCCCGAATCCGGCGACGAACGCCTGGCCGCCCTGGCCGGGCGCGGCGCCGCTGAACGCGTTCATCCGCTCCGGATAGGTGTACGGCGAGACCACGCTCATCACCGAGCCGGTTCCCATGGTGAGCCCGAGCACGCACCAGGCCAGCAGCGTGGCCGGCACCGCCCAGAGCAGGTTCCCGGCCAGGGCCGCCGCGGCCACCGAGACCACGGCGAGCAGCGGCCCGGAGATGACGAAGTTGGCCAGCTGCCGCCCGGCGAAGTCGGTGCGCAGGTCACGTTCAGTGCCGAAGGCGACGGCGTTCATCCACAGCGACCTGCCGTCGATGCCGAACGTGTTGGACATCTGCACGCCGATCACGATCGCGGCGATCGCGGCGGGCCCGACCACGAGGCCGAAGCCGCTCATGCCCTGCGAGCCGCGCAGCGAGAACAGCATGACGCCGCTGACCGCGACGGCCGAGAACCAGGCGACCCGGCCGCGCGGTTCCCGGCGGGCGTACTTGAGCTCCTTGGCGAGGACCGCGCCCAGCTTGCCGTCCGGGATCAGGCCGCCGCGGCGTGAGCGCCGGACCGAGCCGCCCTGGTTGGAGGCGTCCGGGCGGACCAGCGCGGCCCGCAGCGCGACGATCCAGAGCCAGCCGAGCAGCACCACGACGGCGGCCAGGATCAGCAGGTCCAGCACGCCGACCAGGCCGCCGTCGGCGATCGCGTGCGCGGCCAGGCCCGGCGGGGTCCAGCGCAGCGCGTCGCCGGTGGCGCGGAACACCGCCAGCGAGTCGCTCGGCAGGCCTTGGTTGATGAGCAGGTTCGGCAGCTGGGTGAGCAGCACCACGAACACCACGGCGACCGCCAGCATGTCCCGCCCGCGGCGGCTGCGCAGCGCGCCGGACAGGGCGGTGGTGACCAGCCGGGAGGCGACCAGGCAGAGCGCGAACACCAGCGGCACCGCGACCAGGCCGAGCAGCACGCCCCCGATCCCTCTGGCCAGGCCGACCACGCCGCCGAACAGGGCGACCAGCGAGGCGATCGGCCAGGCGCCCGTGGCGGAGGCGGCGAACATACCGGTCGCCAACTGCCGGGTGGTCAGCGGGAACAGGGCCAACCGGGACGGATCGAGCGTCTCATCCAGACCGAACGCGAGCAGCGGCACGATCATCCAGCTGAGCACGGCCAGCGTGAACACCGAGGAACCGATCTGCAGCGCCAGCTCCGCCGACCCCAGCCGAGTCAGGCTGAACAGCAGGAACCCAAACAACGCACACACCACAGCCGCAAAGATCGAAAACCCAAACCCAAGCTGCCGAATCAGATCCCCACGCAAACTACCCGCGATCAACCGAAGCTTCAGCCGCACGAACGTGCCGACCATCGTGCCACCTGCCGAGCCAGGCACCGAGGCAGCAGTCGAGCCAGCTATCGCGCCGGAGATAGAGCCAGGCGCGGCACCAACCGTCAAGCCGAGCGTGGGGTCAGGCGCAGGGCCAGACGTCGAACCGAGCGTGGGGTCAGGCGTGGGGTCAGGCGTGGGGTCAGGCGTGGGGTCAGGCGTGGGGTCAGGCGTGGGGTCAGGCGTGGGGTCAGGCGTGGGGTCAGGCGTGGGGTCAGGCGTGGGGTCAGGCGTGGGGCCGGACCTCGAACCAGCCGTCGAGCCAGACGTCGAGCCAGACGTCGAGCCAGACGTTGAGCCGAGCGTGAGGTCAGGTGTAGGGCCAGACGTCGAGCCAGGTGTGGGGTCAGGCGTTGAGCTGGGTGTTGAGTCGGTCATCGGGCGCCCAGCCAGGACAGGCCCTCGCCGTCGCCGTGGCCGCGGGCGCCGACCAGGTCGAGGAATGCCTCGTTGAGGGTGCGGCCCTGGCGGACGTCCTGGACTGGGCCCTGGGCGACGATCTGGCCGCGGCTCATTACCGAGACCCAGTCGCAGAGGCGTTCTACCAGGTCCATGACGTGGCTGGAGAAGATAACCGTGGAGCCGGAGGCGGTGTAGCGCTGGAGGACCTCGACCAGGGTGTTCGCGCTTACTGGGTCGACGCCTTCGAATGGCTCGTCCAGGAAGAGGACGTCCGGGTTGTGCAGGAGCGCGGCGGCTAGGCCGATCTTCTTGCGCATGCCGGTGGAGTAGTCGACGACCAGTTTGTCCTGCGACTCCACCAGGTCCATGACGCGGAGCAGTTCCTCGGCGCGCTGCTGGACCTGGGCGCGGGGGATGCCGCGCAGCTGGCCGTTGTAGAGGAGGAGTTCCCGGCCGGAGAGGCGCTCGAACAGGCGCAGGCCCTCGGGCAGCACGCCGATCCGGGACTTCACGTTCAGGGGGTCGGCCCACACGTCGAAGCCGTCGACGGTGATCGTCCCGAAGTCCGGCCGGAGCAGACCGGTGACCATGGACAGCGTGGTCGTCTTCCCCGCGCCGTTAGGGCCGACAAGACCGGCGAAGCTACCTTTCGGCACCATCAGCTCGACCCCGGCCACCGCGACCTGCTGCCCGAACCGCTTGAACAGCCCCCGTGTGCGAACCGCCTCATCCATACACTCAACTCTTCTCTACGTGACGGCGCCCCCGTCCTCTGTGACAACGAACATATCCAGACCTAAGTTGCAAATACGTACCGCTACCGCTGATGACGAACGCGCGTTCAGCGTTCGGTGCGCTCACGGGCTGATCTTCGCCGGATCGAGGTCGGTCACCCGGCCGACGAAGAGCCGATTCACAAACCAGAGCAGGACACCGAGGGCGATCAGGACGGCGGCGCGCAGGTAAACCGAGCCGTCGCGGCCGGTGATCGGGAGCGCCAGGACGAGGCAGACGACCGCGCCGATCGCGGGCGCCCAGGTGGGGGCCTGGTAGTGCCAGTGTTCCACCGGATCCCGGCGCAACACCAGGACGGAGACGTTGACCAGCGCGAACACGCAGAGCAGCAGGAGCACGGTGGTGTCGGCGAGGCCGCCCACCTCGCCGGTGCTGACCAGGGCGACCGCGATGGCGACGGTGAACAGGATCGACACCCAGGGGGTGTGCCGGGATGGATGCACGGTGGCGAAGACGGCGGGCACGATCTTCTCCCGGCCCATGCCGTAGACCAGGCGGGAGGCCATCAGCATGTTGATGAGCGCGGTGTTGCCCACGGCGAGCAGGGCGATCAGCGCGAACAGTTTGGGCGGAAAGGTGAGCCCGGCCACCTTGACCACTTCGAGCAGCGGCCCGCTGGAGGTGCGCAGAGTCTCGGTGTCGACCAGCATGGTGGCGGTGAAGGCGACCGCGAGGTAGATGAGGGCCGCCGCGGCCAGGCCACCGAACAGGGCGCGCGGGAAGTCACGCTGCGGATCCTTTGCCTCCTCGGCCAGGTTGACCGAGTCCTCGAAGCCGAGCAGGGCGTAGAAGGCCAGCGCGGTGCCGCCGAGCACGCCCAGGAACGCGCCGTTGACCGGGTGGAACTCCAGCGCCCTGCCGGGATTTCCGTCGCCCACGACCAGCGCGTAGACCCCGATCGCGATGATGACCAGCAGGCCGAACGCCTCGATCAAAGTGAGGACCACATTGACCTTGATCGACTCCGAGATGCCGACGAAGTTAACCAGGGTGACCAGGCCCAGGAAGATCAGCGCCCCCGCCAGGGTGGGCAGGCTGACGAACTCGGCCAGATACTGCCCGCCGAAGGCGCGAGCGGCGGCGCTGGCCGAGGTGATGCCGCTCATCATCACGGCGAACGCGACGATGAACGTGACGAAGGGGATGCCGAACGCCTTGTTCGCGTAGAGGGCGGCTCCGGCCGCCTGCGGATATTTGCCGACCAGCTCCGCATACGCCGTCGCGGTCAGGGCCGCCAGCACGAAGGCGACCAGGAACGGAACCCACAGCGCACCGCCGACCTGCCCCGCGACCTTCCCGGCCAGGGCGTAGATGCCGGCACCCAAGATGTCACCGAGCACGAACAGCAGCAGCACCCTGCGCCCGATGACCCGCCGGAGCGATGTTTGCAATTCCATGACCGTAAGACTACCCAGCGTGACCGACACTACTCCGCAAGCGCACGGCAACGGCCGTGAGCACATGGTTATCGAGAGCCACAGAAGGCCCTGTCCTTCGGGGAGATGAATGCGGTCCCGGTAGGGATGGTCCGCCGTCAGGTGGCCCGTAGCGCGCGGCGCGGATCCGGAACCCGTCAGAATGGGCGGCGCCGTTGTTCGATGTACCGCTCGACGATCGAGAGCGGGGCGTTCCCGCAGGGCGTGGCGAAGAAAGACAGCAACCAGGATTGTCCGTGCATGAGGGTCTGGTCGACCCGTCCAGTGAACTCTTCGTGCTGGCACCTGAGCCTGCCGACCAGCTTGGAGATGGCGGCCTTGGTCGGTAGACGACGAGCAGGTGGACCAGGTCGTCCTCACCGTTGAACTCGCGGCGGGGGCGGCATCTCCTCGTCGAAGACATTCCGCCGAAATGCGATCACAAAGACCGGTTGGGCGTGGAGCGCTGGGACGAGGTGCCTGCGGCGCCGATATTTGACTTTCGCCGCCCCTTGGCCATGCACTAGCGTGTTCGAGTCGTGACGGCTTGTAGCTGGCGTACAGAAGGGGGCCAGGGGTGAGGCTGCGCTACAACTACCGGCTCTACCCCGACGACTCCCAGCGTCAGGCGCTGGCGCGGTTGTTCGGGTGTGTCCGGGTGGTGTGGAATGACGCGCTGGCGATGCGCAAGGCCGCCCGCAAGGCCGGACTGCCCTGGATCGGCGGCGGGGACCTGCAGAAGATCTGTATCACCGCGGCCAAACGGACACCCGAGCGGGAGTGGCTGGGCGAGGTGTCCCCGGTCCCACTTCAGCAGTCGCTGCGCGACCTGGACCAGGCGTACCAGAATTTCTTCGAGTCAGTCAGCGGGAAACGTAAAGGCCCGCGGATGGGGTTGCCGGTGTTCAAGTCCCGCCGGGATCAGCGTTGATCGGCCCGGTTCACCCGTACCGCCTTCCGCCTGCCCGGTGACGGGACGCTGTACCTGGCCAAGATCGGGAAGGTCGAGGTGCGCTGGTCGCGGGAATTACCCGCCGTGCCATCGTCGGTCACAGTCATTCGGGATGCGGCGGACCGCTATTTCGCCTCGTTCGTGATCGACGTCGAGGATGCCGGGCAGGTGCTGCCCGAGGCTGACGCCGAGGTCGGGATCGATCTGGGGTTGACTCATTATGCGGTCTTGTCGGACGGCACGAAGATCGCCAATCCGCGGTGGCTGCGTCGCCGGGCCAGACGGCTGGCTCGGCTGCAACGGGCGCTGTCGCGCAAACAGAAGGGATCAAAGAACCGGGAGAAGGCGCGGATCGCGGTGGCCCGCCAGCACGCCAAGGTGGCCGACGCGCGCCGGGATTTCCTGCACCAGACCAGCACGTCGATCATCCGCGAGAACCAAACGGTCGTGATCGAAGATCTGGCGGTGCGGGGTTTGGCCCGCGGTCGGCTGGCCAAATCGGTGAACGACGCGTCCTGGGGCGCATTCCGTACCCTGCTGGCTGGGAAGGCGGCCCGTTCCGGGCGGACGGTTATTGCGGTGGGCCGCTGGTTTCCCTCCTCCCAGTTGTGCCCGTGTTGCGGCTGGCGGAATGGGAAGATTCCGTTGGAGGTGCGGGAGTGGGATTGCCCGTCTTGTGGGGAGTACCACGACCGCGACGTGGCGACCGCGCTGAATATCCTGGCCGAGGGCCTTCATCAGCGCGAGCTGCGCGAGGGCCAGGTGGGGTCGACTCCGGCCGGGAGACGGCGGGACAGGAACGCTGGGTTAGGACAGGACAAGGACATGGTGGCCGCCGGGCTGGCGGACACTCGAAACGACTGTGGAGGGCGGGTAAGACCAGGTGAGGCAACTCCGACCCTGGCACCGCTCGCGACCTGCGGTGCTCACGCGGCGTAGAGGAAGCAGTAAGAACTCCGCGGCAACGTGGGGGGTCCCTGGCGTTCGCGCCAGGGAGGATGTCAACCTGTGGGCATGACGGCTGAGGGAATTCGGGCTTCCGAGATCGACATCCACACCACCGCCGGCAAGATCGCTGAGCTTGAGCGCAGGCTGCACGAGGCCGAGCACGCCGGGTCGGCGCGGGCGGTCGAGAAACAGCATGCCAAGGGCAAGATGACGGCCAGGGAACGGGTCGCCGCGTTCCTGGACGAGGGGTCGTTCGTGGAGTTCGACGAGCTGGCCCGGCATCGTTCCACGAGTTTCGGCCTCGACCGCGAGCGGCCGTACGGGGATGGCGTGGTGACCGGGCACGGGACCGTGGACGGGCGGCCGGTGGCCGTGTTCGCGCAGGACTTCACCGTGTTCGGGGGGTCGCTTGGGGAGGTCTTCGGAGAGAAGATCGTGAAGGTCATGGACCACGCGCTCAAGACCGGCTGCCCGGTGGTGGGGATCAACGACTCCGGCGGCGCGCGGATCCAGGAGGGCGTGGTCAGCCTCGGGCTGTACGCGGAGATCTTCAAGCGGAACGTGCACGCCTCCGGGGTGATCCCGCAGATCTCGCTGATCATGGGCCCGTGCGCGGGCGGCGCGGTCTATTCGCCCGCTTTGACCGACTTTGTCCTGATGGTTCAGGAAAAATCGCACATGTTCATTACCGGGCCGGACGTGATCAGGACGGTGACCGGGGAAGAGGTGACTTTCGAGGAGCTCGGCGGCGCCCACACGCACAACTCCAAGTCCGGTGTGGCGCATTATGAGGCCAGCGACGAGGAGGACTGCCTGGCGTTCGCGCGGGCGCTGTTGTCGTACCTGCCGTCGAATAACTTGGACGAACCCCCGGTTTTCCCCGCGGACGCGGCGCTCGATCCGGTGCCGGAACTCGACACGTTGATCCCTGACTCGGCCAACCAGCCGTACGACATGCACACCGTGCTGGGGCACGTGCTCGACGACGGGGAGTTCCTGGAGGTGCACGCGGCGTTCGCGCCGAATATCCTGGTCGGATTCGGGCGGGTGGAGGGGCGTTCCGTCGGGGTGGTCGCGAACCAGCCGCTGAGTTTCGCGGGCACGCTGGACATCGCCGCCTCGGAAAAAGCAGCGCGATTCGTCCGGACTTGTGACGCTTTCAATATCCCTGTACTGACATTTGTTGATGTCCCGGGATTCCTTCCGGGGACCGATCAGGAATGGAACGGCATCATCCGGCGGGGGGCGAAACTCCTCTACGCATACGCGGAGGCCACCGTGCCGCTCGTCACGGTAATCACCCGAAAAGCGTACGGCGGGGCGTACGACGTTATGGGGTCAAAACACCTCGGAGCCGACGTTAACCTGGCCTGGCCGACAGCGCAGATCGCGGTGATGGGCGCGCAGGGCGCGGTCAACATCCTCTACCGCAGGGAGCTGGCCGCGGCCGACGACCCGGACGCGGCCCGCGCCGGATACATCACCGAATATGAGGACACGCTCGCCAACCCGTACCTGGCCGCCGAGCGCGGCTACGTCGACGCGGTCATCCGGCCGTCGGACACCCGCGCGCAGGTGGTGCGCGCGCTGCGCGCACTGCGCAACAAACGGGCTTCGCTGCCCCCCAAGAAGCATGGGAACATCCCGCTGTGAGCCAATTGAACCATCTGAAGATCGTCCGGGGAGACGCCTCCCCCGAAGAGATCGCGGCCCTGATCGTGGCACTCACCGCAGCCACGCCAGCTCGCGCGCAAGCCGTACGGGCCGGAGAGGCCTGGCGGGATCCGGTCAGGAGCATGCGGCAAGGTCGCTCCTGGCGGGCCGGTCCGGGCGCCTGGCGGGCGAGCGCACGGCTGGATTAGCGATGGATTAGATCCGCCGAACCGGGTG
Organism: Acrocarpospora sp. B8E8; assembly: GCF_039871605.1. Lineage (NCBI taxonomy): Bacteria > Bacillati > Actinomycetota > Actinomycetes > Streptosporangiales > Streptosporangiaceae > Acrocarpospora > Acrocarpospora sp. B8E8. The sequence continues at coordinate 41,431 of NZ_JBDPLV010000070.1, forward strand.
TCAAGTGGCCCAAGAGTTGGGAGTATCTACAAAAGGGCAATTACCCTCAGCCAAACACATGGAGACGAGGCCTGGAGGACAAGATGGCCATCCCGGACCTCGCAGCGCACAGCATGGCAGCCAAATACGCGGTACTCGTCGATGTCGGATACCTCTACGCGGCGGCCGGAGAGGTTCTCCTCTCGGCCAAGGAGCGTAAGGAGTATCGGGTCGCGGCTGACGAGTTGATCCAGTCGTTGCAGAAGCACGCCCTGGAACGCATCCCCGGCGAGCTACTGCGCGTCTACTGGTACGACGCGGCCCGCGACCGCGTACCGACCGTGGACCAGCGCGTCATCGCCCAGCTTCCCTGGGTCAAGGTACGACTCGGCAACCTGAACGCGCGCGGCCAGCAGAAAGGCGTGGACGCGCAGATCCGCAGCGACCTGGAGGCGCTGGCCCGGCACCACGCGGTCAGCGACACCGTGCTGATCGCCGGCGACGAGGACATGGTGCCCGCGGTTGAAGCCGCGCAGGCTTACGGAGTGCGGGTGCACCTGTGGGGCGTGGAACCCCCGTTCGGAACGAACCAGGCGGAACGGCTGGTGTGGGAGTCCGACACGGTGGAGATCCTCAGCGCCGACTTTCTCCGGCCGTACTTCAACCGGGCCCCCATCCCGGTGCCGGTCACGCCGCCGCCGTCGCCCGCGCAGGTGTTCGCCGCCCGGGCCGCGAAACCGGCGGCGCCGCCGAAGCAGGTGCACGGCGCGCCCAGCAGCCCCAAGCTGGGCCCGAGCCGTCCCCGGGTGGAGGAGGTCGGCGAGCACGTGGCGCAGAAGTGGATCCTCACCCGCGGCCGGGACAACATCAGGGATCTGCTGCCCGGACCGATCCTGCCCACCGTCATCGACACCGAACTGCTCATCGAGGCGGAGAAGGAGCTCGGTCACTCGCTGCGGCCCTACCCGGAGGCCCGGGTGTGGCTGCGGGACGGTTTCTGGGCCCGGGTGTACCGGGAGTTCGACCTGGGGGTGGGGATCTCCAGCAAGTAGCTCGGAGGAGGTCTCGGGGCCTGCTCCGGTTGCCCACGCTGAGGTCCGATTTCCGCCAGCAGGGTCGGCTGAGCAGCGCATAACGTGTTCTTTATGAGCACGGGTCTGGACTTCGAGCGGTGTTACCTGGCGATATGCGCCCGTGACGCCCGCTTCGACGGACGGTTCTACACGGCGGTGACGTCGACGGGGATCTACTGCCGGCCGATCTGCCCGGCGCGTACCCCCGCGCGGAAGAACGTGCGGTTCTATACCCACGCGGCGTCCGCCGAGGCGGCCGGGTTCCGGCCGTGCCGGCGTTGCCGGCCGGAGCTGAGCCCGGGGTCGCCGGGCTGGGACGCCCGGGCTGACCTGGTCGGGCGGGGGTTGCGGCTGATCGACGACGGTATCGCGGACGAGGTCGGGGTGGCGGGGCTGGCGCGGCGGCTGCACGTGACCGAGCGGCATCTGCACCGGCTGTTCGTGGCCGAGCTGGGCACGGGGCCGCTGGCGGTGGCCCGGACGCGGCGGTTGCTGCTGGCCAAGCAGCTGCTCACCGAGACGTCGTTGCCGATCACCGATGTCGCGTTCGCGGCCGGGTTCGGGAGCGTGCGGCAGTTCAACGCGGCCATGAAGGAGTCGTACGGGTTCGCGCCGGGCGATCTCCGCAAGAAGGTGGGACCGTTGCGCGCGGTGGGCGGGCCGGAAGGGGTGACGCTGCGGCTCGCGTACCGGCCGCCTTACGACGCCCAGGCGCTGCTGCGTTTCCTGGCTTCCCGCGCCATCCCCGGCATCGAAAGCACGATATTTCAGGACAACCTGGTGACCAGCTATCAGCGGGTGATTCCCGGTGGGGCGATCACGCTGACGCCCGCCAGCGATCACATCCGGCTGACCGTGAGCACGGACGACACGCGCCAGCTGGCCAGGATCGTGGCGCGCTGCCGCCGCATGCTCGACCTGGACGCCGACCCCGACGCCATCGCCGCCGTCCTGGAGCCCACGGCACTGGGACCCTTGGTGATGAAACGACCGGGCCTGCGGGTCCCTGGGGCTTTCGACGCCTTCGAGCTCGTGGTCCGCGCGATCGTCGGCCAGCAGATCTCGGTCGCCGGCGCCCGTACCCTGCTCGGCCGGATCGCGGGCGGCGACACCTTCCCCACCGCGGCGGAGCTCGCGGAGAAGGACCTGACCGGACTCGGCCTGACCGGACGCCGCATCGCCACCCTGGGCGCGGTCGCCCGCGCCGTCGCCGACGGCCAGATCGACCTGGAGGGCGGCGACCCCGCGGAGACCTCGGCGCAATTGCTGGAAATTCCCGGCATCGGGCCGTGGACGGTCAGCTACATCGCCCTGCGCGCCCTCCGCGATCCCGACGCCTGGCCCGGTGGAGACCTCGTGCTCCGCAAGAAGATGGCCCAGCTGGCCATCGAGGAATCCGAAATCGAGCGGTGGCGCCCCTGGCGCGCCTACGCCGCCCTCCATCTGTGGAATGCGTAAGGAGAACCATCATGATCGTGACCCGTACCGTTCCGACACCCGTCGGCCCGCTCGCCCTGCTCGCCCGCGACGGCATCCTGATCGCCGCCGGCTTCACCGCCGACCCGTCCGACATGTTCGTACGCCTCTCGCCCCAACTCCAGGCCGAGGGCATGCGCATGGGCGAACTTCCCGAAGCCGCCCAAGCCGTAGCCGACTACCTGGACGGCAAGCTGGAGGCCCTGGACACGATCCCGGTGTCGCAGCCCGGCACGCCCACCCGCCAGCGCCTCTACGAGGCACTTCGCGCGGTGCCCGCGGGGACCACCGTCCGCTACGCCGAGCTGGCCCGCAACGCGGGACTGCCCCCGACGGCGGCCCGGGCGGCCGGTTCCGCCTGCGCCCAGAACCTCATCGCGCCGTTCGTCCCCTGCCACCGGGTGCTCCCGGCGGCAGGCGGCTACGGCGGCTACTACTACGGCCCTCCGGTCAAGCAGTGGCTGCTCAACCACGAGGCCCGGTTGATCAACGTCTGACGGTGCTCTGGACCTCGCTCACCGGGATGTCCCGGGTGACGGTTCCTTCGACCGGGTCGAAGACGAAGGGGACCACGGACTGGTCGGCGTTGGTGGTGACCGGCCAGACCGTGGTGACGGTCAGGGTGTAGACCTTGCGGGGCTGGTCCGCCGAGGCGCGCAGGTAGCGCACGCCGCAAGTGAACGTGCCGCCCTTGACGTACGGCCGGCCGCTCGGGCCGCAGTTCTCCTTGACTTCGGCCCGGTCGGCCGTCGTGCCCGCGTCGATCTCGATGTTGCCCAGGGTGGCGGTCACCGTGGCGCTGAGCAGGCCCGGCAGGGTCGCGGTGACCGAGCGGGTGGTCTGGCCCTGGCCGTCCAGCCACACCCAGGTGGGCAGGTTCACGTAGCTCTTGGCGTCGGGGTTGAGCTGGACCTGCGGCTCGGGGACGGTCAGCGCGGCGCGGGCGATGTCCAGGAGTTCGGTCATGGTGATCCCGGCGGGGGGCGTGTTGCCAGGACCCACGAAGATCGCGCCCTCCAGGGCGGTCCAGCAGGACATCCCCTCGGGATCGGCGGCGTTGTAGGCGGGTGACCACCAGCGCCCCGGCTGGCCGACCTTGTCCTTGAACTGCTTCAGGAACTTCTGGAAGTCCTCCTCGGTGCTGCCGGGGTTGGTGCGGAACCAGAACGCCCGCAGGTCCTCCTGAATCTTCAGCATGTCCTCGGCGCTGCGGCCGGGCTCGTACCAGCAGGGGCGTTTGATCCGGTAGCCGTCGGATTTGGCGCCCAGGCCGTTCCCGCTGATGACGATGGTGGAATTCTCCAGTTGCACGCCGACCGTGCGGCCGTGCTGGAAGCCCTCGCCGGAGGGTCCGCCCGGGTCGGGGGCGGCCGCCGGGGCGAGGGCGAGAGCCAGGGCGAGCAGCACTCTCATCGCAGGCACTCCTTCGCGCGTTCATCGGGATAGCTCGCGTGGCGGAACAGCTTGACCCTCCAGGCGCCGTCGTCCCCTCTCCGCACGGCGGCGACCTGGAAGTAGGTGGATTGCGGGGACGCCGTCCAGGCGGGCTGATCGTCGATCGGCGCGCCGGTGGCATCGGTGACCCGGATGCCGGACGTGTCCACGCAGGCGTTGATCTCCGCGCCCCGTCCGGTCACCGAGGCGACCCGGAGCGCGTACAGCTTGGCGGTGCCCTGGGCGGACTGCTTTCCCTTCAGGAAGCTCCAGACCCAGCGGTACGCGTCGCGGTTGGCGGGTTCCTCGACGCTGTCCAGGTAGGTGTCGTCGACGCCGGCCGTACCGACCGCGCGCCACTGGTCCACGTAGTTGTCGGTGAAGGCTTTGATCATCTTGTTGCGGTCGGATGGCCAGTCGATCGCGATCTGCAGGCCCGGGGCGGCTGTGATCGTTTCGATGCCGGGGGCGGATGACGTGGCGGGGAGCGCTTTTGTGGTGGTTCCGCCTCCTCCGGGGGCGAATTCCGGTCCGGCTGGGCTGGCGCAGGCCGATAACGCCAGGATCATCAGCGTTATGGCCACATGTCCTCCCGTGCGTCGATCGGACGGTAGTGAGGGACGCCTGGGTGGATCCATCGTTATGCGGGTTTCGGCATGGCGCATTTCGGTCCTCCTCAGGCCAGCCGCGAGGTGCGGAGAGTCCGGCGCCAGGCCGGGAGCAGTTCGTCGATGAGCGATTCGGTCTGGGGGGCCATGCCGCCGCCGTACGGGTGCGAGGCCGCGCGCCGGTGCAGGGCGTCGACAACGGCGCGGAGCCTGGCGTGGTCGCCGGTGGCGTGCGCGGCCCTCAGCAGGTCGCGCCAGAGGGCCTCGTCGTCGGCCGCCAGCAGCAGGCCCGCCCTGGCCGCCGCGACCGCCGCGTCTGGTTCGCCGCGATCCAGCCGGGCCTCGCACAGCCGGTGCGCGACGTCGGCCACGGCGGCGGTGACGTCGTATTCCAGCGAATCCGCTGCGAGCCAGGCGTATCTGTTGCCTGGGCGGGCGTTCAGCAGTGGGCCGCGGACCAGGCCGAGTGCGGGTTCCAGATCTCCTCGGCGTACGAGTTCGCGGAACAGGTCCCAGTCGGTGCGCACCTCGGAGCTGAGCCGCAACCGGCCGGAATCGTCGACATACAGGTGGGCGCGCCCGCGGGAATCCTCGCCCAGCCACTGGGCGACCCGCGCGATCGTGGCGTCCCTGACCATCGGCTGCACGCCGCGCGGCCACAACACGCCGCCCAGCACCACCGGATGTACGCCACCGGGGTGCGTGGCCAGATACACCACCAGCTCCTGGGCGAGCGCCGCCCGCCCGTCCTCCAGCGCGTTCACCGGGCTGATCTCGATCGGCCCGAGAATGCGCACCTCGATCGCGGGCGGCAGGTCGACCCTTCGCGCGTCCGGCTCGGGCAACGGTTCGCCTTCAGTCCGGCCCGCGGTGCGGAACAGGTCCACGACCGCCTGGTAGTGCCGCCGGGGCAGCAACTGCGCGTCCACGTCGAACCCGAGCGTCTCCACCACCGCCCGCCCGTCCGGGGTGATCTCCCACGTCCAGGTCGCGTGAGGTACGGCTCCCGCGACGACGAATCCCAGAGCCGTCCGCGTGCCCTTGCTCAGCAGAGCCAGCCTGCGTGCTTCCTCCGGGGTGGGCTGGATCGCCGACAGCAGGTAGTGGGGCGGCCAGGCCGGATCGTGGGCGCGTCCGTGGATCCGGCCGGTGAGCACGTCGCCGGGCTGGTCGTGGGCGTGTTCCTCCAGGTCGGGGAGGACTTCGGCGAGGCTGCCCGCCACGCGTACGCGATCGGGGGCGATCAGCGCGAGTTCTTCGCCGAAGCCGACGAGAGTGATTCGCATCTGGTCGGACCATCGGTTGGTGGCCAGTTCCACGGCGAGCGCGGAGAGCGCCGCGACCGTGTTGGGTCCGGTCATCGAGATCACGCCATGCGCGGCTTCCAGGTCCACGAGTACCCGGCCGCCTCCTGCTGTTCCGAGGGAGACCAAGCCTGGGTATGGCGCTGGGACGTCGTTCATCGCGTTCTCGTCGATTCGGCGGCCTTCGTGGGCCGCGAGTCGCCAGACCTGGCCGTCGTCGGCGACCTCCCAGGGTTCGGGGGGGTTGCGGTCCGGGGGGTGGATCCAGAGGTCCATGCTTCGGCTGGACAGGTGCACTCCGTAGATCGCCGGTGGGCGGCGGTCGGCTTCGGCCAGCAGGCGGCCCAGCAGGCGCAAGCCTGAGTCCAGCATGCGGCTGCCTGGTGCGTCGGATCCGAGGCGAATGGCCACCTCGGCGCTGGCCGCGTCGCCCCGGGGCCGAACTACCCGGTAGCCGAACGCGCGCCGCCACAGTTGCTCCCGCCGTCTGCGCCCGAGCAACGCGAGCAATCCGGCCGCCAGGAGCGAGGCTCCCGCCAGGTAGTCCACAAGATCCAGCCCAGCCGCCGCTTCCTCCGGCTCGGCTATGGCGATGTCTGTCGGCCCGGTCTGCGAGCCATCTGGCTGTACGGCTCCCGGTTGCTGAACTCCTGGCAGGCTGTCGACTCCACCGGGTCGGGTCGGGGAATTGTCCGGTTCCGCTACCTCACCCGGACGCTCGCCGGACGAGCCCGGACGGTCGCTGGAATCGCCCGAACGATCGCTGGATGCAGCCGAACGATCGCCGGAGCCGCTGGTAGAACCCGGACGATCGCCGGATTCCTCCACGGAGGAGGTGCCGGGCTGCTGCGGCTGGGTCGTCTGGTCGGGCCAGGCGGGTTTGGGGAGAACGATTCGGGGTCTGGTCGGGGAATCGTCCAGGTCCGCGCGCCCGTCTCCGGTCTGCCCGCTCCCCACGTCCCCTGTGTCCGGCCGGGTGATGTCCTGCTCCGGTTCGGCAGACCGCCCGCTTCCTTCGGTGCCCGAACGATTCACATCAGACTTACCGCTTTCACCTGGCCGGATGTCCGACTTGCCCGCGTCCGACTTGCCCGCGTCCGACTTGCCCGTGCCCGGATTACTCGCGTCCGGAATGCTCGAAGAGCGACCGCTTCCTTCGGTGCCCGAACCGGACTTACCGGTTTCGCCCGGCCTGATTTCCGGCCTGCCCGTGTCCGGCTTGGGGATACGGGTGTCGTCCACGCCTGGGGGCGCGTAGTGGGTCTGGCCGTCCAGTTCGGCGGGAGGGCCTGGGTGATCGTTGAGGACTTCGCGGCGGGAGTCGTCGGCGGAGACGATGTGCACATTTCTGGCGTCGTCCGGCATGTCGAGGACCCAGCCAGGGCGGATCAGGTCGGCCATGTGGAGGCGGCTGCCGTCCGGTTGTTCTTTGTGCTGGTTGAGTTGGTAGATCTCCGGGTATCTGCGGCCGTCGCCGAGGCATTTCTCGGCTATCTCCCACAAGCTTTCGTGATGACGCCCATGGGGGGGCTGCACCACGTACACCTTTTTGACCTCGCGCGGCTGCAGGGCGGGCCGATCTTCAGCGGTCGGGGCGAGCACCGGCGTGGTCTGCGCGGTGAGGTGCGACTGAATCGGCGGCGGCGCCGCGACCCTGGCGAACGGAACCGCTACCGCGGTCGCGGTGAACAACACGAGCACCGCGCCCACCAGGCGATTGGCCAGCACCTGAGTGCCACCGGCGAGGGGCACCCTGGCAGGCATGCCAATCCGCCGGATCCCGGCATACACCTCGACGATTACGCAAACGACCAGTTGCAGCCACGCCAGCCAGACCAGCAGCACCAGCACCGCGATGATCGTTTCCGGGCCGACCTGGCTGGTGAACACATCCAGATCGAAGAGCCCTTCCGGCACCGGCGGCCCAGCCAGCCGGATCAACGCGAAAGGCACCCCACCGACCAACCCCGCCAGAGCCACCATCGCGGCCAGCCCCGCGAACACATCCCCCACCGTCCGCCGCCGCGAAATCCGCACCGGCTCCCCTCGCCGTCGCACAGTCCCCCCTTGCACAGTCCCCCCTTGCACAGCAAGCCGCTGCGCCCCCACCGCCCGCTCCCCCCGAACCGCCCGCTCCCTCCGCTCCCGAATCATTTCCCTACTCGGCCGCCCCCCAGGAGTCCCCAACTCCCACTCCCCCCGCCCCGCCCGCCGCTCCCTCCGCGCCGAACCCGCCTCCCCGCCACCCGACACACCGGGCGTCTCCAAATCCCACTCCGCCCGAGCGACCCAACGCTCTCCGCGCTCCGAAGCCGACTCCCCGCCACTCGACATACCAGGAGCACCCAAATCCCACCCCGGCTGAACCGCCCCACGCTCCCTGTATTCCGAAGCCGAGTCCCCACGCCTCGTTGCCTCGGGAGCCCCCGACTCCCAGCCTGCCTGAGCTGCTCCGCGGTCCCTCCGCTCCGAAGTCGACTCCTCGCTACTCGACATCTCGGGGGCGCCCAAGTCCCACCCCGCCCGAGCTGCCCCGCCCCTCGGCACCTCGGGAGTCCTCAGGTCTCGGTCCGTTCCGCGCTCTTTGGGGTCCGAAGCCGAGTTTCCGCCGCTCCGTACCGGAGGCGAACCAATGACTGGCTCGCCCTGAACAGATTCATCGTTTGACGAATCCCCAGGGAACTCGCCACCCTGCCGGCCCCGGACCAGGCCTTCGGTCAGCGGGGCGCCCGACAGACCCGGAATCCGTCGGTCTGTCGGGAAGTTGCGGCCTTTTTGGTCCACTGTCGAATCCGGATCCGGCCAGTCCACCTCGGAACCGGGGATCCGCTGATCACGCAGTGAGCCGTTCCCCTGGCGTCCTCCATTCGCCCCAACGCCTGGCCAAGGGCGTGTGTAACCCTCTTGCCTGTCGGCGAACCCGGTGACTTCGCGATCTTTCTGTGAGCCCGGCCCGTAACGATCATTTGGCCGATCCGTGCGACCTGAGTCCTGCGGCGGAATCTTGATGGAGTTCCAGGGTCTGGGTTCGCTGAACGGGTCTAGGGGTGGTCGTGGTGGGTGGTCGTCGTGGGGGGTTTCGGCCTTTCGGTCGGCGTACCAGGCTCGGACCCAGTCGGTCTTGGGGGTTGGGGCGGGGCGAGGGGCTTCGGGTGTGGCCGGACGAGGCATGAAGGAGCCCGCGACGGGGAGGTCGCCCGGTTCGCCGCGGTTGCCCCGTTGCGGTGGGATTGGGGGTGTGGTTTGGGGTGACGGCGTGATTTGGGGTGAGGTTTGGGATTGAGGTGGGATTTGGGTTGTGGGTGGATTTTGGGTTGGTTGCCAGGGTGAGTCCGGGTCTGACTGAGGGTGAGGGGTGGGGTTGTTGGGCATGCGTCAGACCTCCCCGGGGGTGTGGGTGGTGGTTGGCCCTTTCAGGGTGGTGACCGGCCGTGTGGTAGGCCAGCGAGGCGACCGGATCGGCATGGGGATCATGCGTCCCCCTCGTCGGGGACCGCTGTCGCGGTGGCGATCATGTCAGCGCCGCCGAAGCCGATGACGGCCAGGAAGAAAGCGTCCCAGTGCACGCTGACGCCCACGGTCACCTCGGTCTGGCCGCCGCCGACCGTACATTCGGTCAGCTGCACGCCGTCCAAGGCGTGCGCGGAGATGATCTCCTCCGCTCGTCCGCAGACTTCGGTATCAGCGAGCAGGCGTACCTGACCAGTGTCACGAAGCGTCTCAACATCGATCTGGTCAGCGGCCCCGCGCGCACCCTGCTCAGCGATGTCAGCCGCCTTGAGCCGCGAATTGATAGCAGCCCCACCGTCGACAAGCAGCCCCGCAAGCAGAAATACCGCCACCGAGAACAGCACCACAAAAACGGACATCGACCCACTATCGGGGCGATGTATGCCTCTAAGGCGCGAGGCCCAAAGGTGCGGGCATCTCCGAACACCTATTGGAATGCCGCTACCACTCCTAGCGCCGGTGCGGCGAGAACCACCACCAGCGTTAACGGCGCCGGATAACGGCGAGCAATCCAGCGACCTGCTCATCGTGTTAGGTGCTCTTAAGCGTGGATCTCTAAGGTGTGGGCTCCTCATTCGACCCTCCGGAACTGTTCCAGGGGGACCACTGAGTTGCCGGTCATTTGCTTGGTCGTACCGAATCCGAGGAAGTCCAGGTCGAGTTCGCAGGTGACGGTCACGGAAACCACGCCGCCTTCGACGAAGTCGGTTCCGGTCATGCTGACCTGTGGTGGGCATTCGTCCCCCAGCACCGATTGAGCCGTCTGCTCGGCCGCTCCCGTGGCCTCGTCCTCGGTGCGCTGGACCGAAGCCGCCCTGGCTGCGTCCCTGGCCGCTCCGTTGACCTCACCCTGAGCCTCGACGACCCTGCCCGCCCCTACGAGGAACATGAGGAACAGCAGGAAAACCGGTGCCAGCATCACGGTTTCCGCGGTCATCGACCCGCGGTCGCGGCGGCTGGGGGAGGTCACTGGCATGTTTCACTCCCGTCGTCGGGGCGGAAACATTCGATTGGACCACCGGACCGGGCCGTGATGGTGAAGGCCAGTTCGGGGAGCAGCGGCACGACCTGAACGGCGGTGCCCCTCACCTCAACACCCCGCTGGTCACCTTCCTCAAAAGCCGTCGCTGTCGCCGACTGCAACAGTTCCGGCCCGATCGCCTGGATTATCTGCGTCGCCTTGGCCTCGGCTTCCGACGGCCAGGCATCAGAATCGCCAGCCAATCTCGCCACTCGAGCACCCTCACGAGCAGCCGCGTCCGCAACCTGCCGCCCGTGAAACCACAACGCCATCTGCACCACAAGCAGAACCACCACAAGAATGACCGGCATCAAAATGGCCAACTCGATCACCGTGGCCCCACGATCCCGACGAAACCCACAAGCTGTAGCCCCGCGACCTGGATGACGGCGCTCGTAAGCAGTGGCTCCGCCATCCCGACGACGGCACCCCCAGGCCGTGACTCCGCCCTTCCCCTGGCAGCGCTCACAGGCCGTAGCACCGCCATCCTGACGAAGGCGCTCGTCAGCCGGGGCCCCGCGATCCCGACGACGGCACCCACAGGCCGTAGCGCCGCGATCCCGATGGGGTTCGCAGGCCGTGGTCGTACGAGCCCTCGGGGTGTGCCTGGGCCTAGGGGTGCTCAAGGTCCACGAGATCCCTGAGGTTCTGAGGGTTCCCGGGGTTCTTGAGGGCGTTGGGGTTCGTTGGGTCATTGACCGACACCGCTCCCGTCGCCGCCACCGCCACCGCCACCACCGAAGTTGCTGGTGATTTCGGCGGATTTGCCTTCGACCAAGCCCCTGATGAGGGTGGCCAAGCCGAGGGCGACACCGGCGATGATCGCGGTGATGATGACCCATTCGACGGCGGAGGCGCCTCGGGTGGGGGCGTTGCGGGCGTGCTGGATTCGTACGTTCAGCAGGGCTATCAGGTACTCGATCATCTATGACCCCAACATCTTCATGGCTGCCGGAAAACTGAGAAAGATCACGAAGCCCGCGCACAGCAGGAGCTGGGCCACGAGCATCGATTGGGAGCGCTCGCCGGCCTTGCCCTCGATTTCGGCCAGTTCACGCCGTCGGAGGGTGGCGGATCGGGCGGTCAGCGAGGTCCGGACCTTGGCGCCGTCGTCGGCCACCAGACCGAGCGCGGCCGACAGATCACGCAATTCGTCCACGTTGATCTCGTCCCCGAGCTGGCCAAGCGCCTGCCAGGGCGTGATGCCGACAATCCGGGCGTTCGACAGCGCTTCCCTGATGCGCTCCATCGCCCAGTTCGACCCGGCCGCGTCGGCCATCGACCCATTCGATCCTGCGGAGCCAGCAGACCCAGACCCTGAAGACCCGGACCCGCCCGAAGCGGGGCTGCCGACGGAGACGGCCATCAGCAGGGCCTCGGGCACCCCCCGCCCCCCGGCCAGGTTCATCGCCACCAGGTCCAGGAACGCGCCGACCGCGTGCCGGAAATCGCGCCGCCGTACAGCCGCGTCCCGCCGGATCTGAGCGTCCGGCAGCAGGAAGAACACCGCCGAAACCAGCAGCGCCGACCAGAACGGCACATGCAGCGAAACGCCCCACCCCATCAGCGCCAGCCAGCCGACCAGCAGCGGAAACGCGAACAGCCCGGACACCGCGAGCAGCACCTTGGTAGCCAGGAAGCCCTCGAACGACTTCCCCAGCAGCGTGAGGTCGGCCCGTACCGAACGGGCTTCCCAGCCGCGGGCCAGATAGAAGCGCGCCAGCCGGAGCCCCAGCGCCCGCCGGAACGCGCTGACCTGCTCGTCGGGCGCGACCAGCGGCGTGCGCACCACATCCTCGCCCGCCCTGGCCTGATCGAGCGCGGCCAGCCGCGTCACCAGCCCGGGCCGGGGCGGGAACAGGGCCCGGAACAGCAGAAAGACCCCCAGCCCGAGCACGGCCCCGGCGAGTACGGTCTCCGTCACACGATCACCTCGGCTTCCTCCTGGCGGGCGGGCGCCTCGGCACGGCGGTAGGGCGCGAGGATCCGGGCGGGCTGGTCGAATCTGGCCAGCCGCCGCATCCAGGCGAAACCCGCCCCGAACAGACCGGCCACCACGACCAGGACGGCCTGGCCCAGGAGCGAGTTGTACTCCTGGACGTACGAACGATTGAAGATCACGAGGAAGGCGGCGAAGGCGAGGGCGGTGCCCACCACGATCTGCACGCTGCGGCGGGTGGCCCGGCGTTCCGCCTCGACGCGGCGACGCATGTCCAGCTCTTCGCGGGCCGACAGGGCCAGGGCGGAGAGCACGTCGCGCAGTCCTGGACCGCGGAGTTTGGAGTTGAGGATCAGGGCGGCCACCACCAGGTCGGCGGAGGGGTCGTCGAGTTCGTCGGCGAACATGCGCAGGGCGTCGGAGAGCGCCATCCGGGTGTGCATGCGGTCGACCAGGGAGCGCAGGTGCGGGCGCAGGCTGGGCGCGGCGGCCCGGATCGAGACGGGGATCGCCTGTTCCAGACCGGCGGCCCCGGCGATGGTGTCGCGCAAAGATTCGGTCCAGGCGGCCAGGCCCTCCAGGCGACGCATCGAGGCGCGTTCCTCGGCCGCGCCGCCGGTGAGGCCGCGCCAGGCGATCACCAGCAGGGCCGAGCCGACGGCGACGACGGGCCAGCCGGTCAGGACCAGGACGACGGCGGCGGTGATGGCGGCGACCGCGGTTCTGGTGGAGAGCGTGCGCACCAGTTCCATCCGGCGGGCCGCGCCGTCGGGGCCGGCGGGGCGGGGGCGCATGCCGTACAGGGCGAGGCCGAGGAGGTAGAGGCCGCCGCCGATGGCGGCGCCGGCGAGCAGCACGAGCGGGTCCAGGAGGCCGGGTGGGATCATGACCAGGCTCCTTCGTAGCCGTGCGCGGCCAGTTCCTCGATGCAGGCGATGGGGGCGTGCGGCACCACGGATCCGTTCTCGGTGGCGATGAAGACCTCCGAGGAGAGCACCCGGCCGTCGCAGCCGGCCACCTCGCGGACCGAGGAGACGAACCGGCGCAACCGGCCGCCGCGGTGGTAGTCATTGCGTTTCTCGATGAAGACCACGAAGTCGATGGCGCCCGCGATGAGCATGTGGCTGGCCTCGATGGGGAGGCGCTCCTCGGCCTGCAGGGCGTAGGTGGCGATGCGGTTGAAGACCTCGATCGAGGAGTTGGCGTGGATCGTGGACAGCGAGCCGTCGTTGCCCTGCGTCATCGCGTTGAGCATGGTGACGATCTCGTCGCCCAGCACCTCGCCGACGATCACCCGGGACGGGTTCATCCGGAGCGAGCGGCGGACCAGCTCGGCCATGCTGATCTCGCCCTGACCCTCGGAGTTGGGCAGGCGCTGCTCGAACGCGACCACGTTGGGGTGCAGTTCGGGGAACTGGTCGAGGCCGAGTTCCAGGGCACGTTCCACGGTGATCAGGCGTTCCACCGGGGGGATCTCGTTGGCGACCGCCCGCAGCAGGGTGGTCTTCCCGGCGTTGGTGGAACCGGCGATCATGATGTTCTTCCTGGCCTGCACGGCCGCGGAGAGGAATCGCCCCAGTTCCGGGGAGAGCGTTCCATTGCCGACCAGGTCGCTGAGGAAGACCTTGCCCAGCCGGGCCCGGCGGATCGAGATCGCGGGGCGGACCGTGACGTCCATCACGGCCGACAGGCGGGAGCCGTCCGGGAGGCGCAGGTCCAGCTGCGGGTTGGCGGTGTCGAACGGGCGGGAGGAGAGGCCGGAGTAGGCGGCGAGGATCTGGATGAGCTCGATCAGCTCCTCGTCGGATTCGGCCACCGGCTCGTGGGTGAGCTCCTGGCCGTCCGCGTAGCCGACGAAGACCCGGTCGCAGCCGTTGATGTCGATGTTCTCGACCTCGGGGTCGTCCAGCAGCGGCTGCAGGCGGCCGACGCCGAACAGGGCCGCGTGGATCCCGGCGGCGAGCGCCTCCTCCTCTTCCGCGCTCGGCGGCGTACGGCCCACGCCGATCTCGCCGCGGGCGAACTCCTCCAGCACCTGCGCGATCAGCGCCCGGGCGAACTGCCGCTCGTCCTCGCCGCTCATCGGCCGCAGGCCGCTGGCTTGATCCAGCCGCCGCTGCTGGGCGAGCCGGTCGCCGACCTCCTGCCGGAACCGTTTCACCAGGGTGTGGTCGATGGTCATGGGCTCTCCTCGCGGGGCCCCGGCACGATCGGCCGCCCGTTGACCCGGCGCGGTTCCGGCGCGCCGACCCGGCCGGCCAGCCGCCCGGCCAGCTCGCGCGCGGTCCTGATCAGCATGCTGCGGTCCAGCCGCCCGCCCCACTGGCCGCGCAGCAGCTCGGCTCCCTTCGGGTCGTACGCGAGACCGCCGACGAACGCGACATCCCATCCCGAGACGATCCGGCGTACCTCGTCCAGCTCGGACCGGTACGCCCGGGGGTCGGCGATCACGACCACGCCCACCTGCTGTTTGAGCAGCGTGAGCCGTTCGCGCAGGTGGGCCACATGATCAAGGCTGGCCCGGGTGAACAGCACGACCTGGTCGGCTTCGGCGAGCAGGTCGTTGACGGCCGGGTGCGCGCCCAGCCGCCCGCAGTCGGCCAGCACGTCGGTGTGGGGCAGCGCGGCCAGGGACCGCCCGAGCGGGCTCCACAGCCAGGTCAGCCCCGCGGCCTGCTCGGCGTTGGTGAGCCCGGCCAGCACGTCGAGGCCGCCGACCAGCTTCTGGGTGTGCTCGTAGACCTGCTCGGCGTGCAGGCCGCGCCGGGCCACCGCGCCCAGGCTGAGCAGGCCGCGGCCCGGGTTGAGCACGCCGCCGTCGGCGGCCGGGAGCCGGTAGGCCAGATCGCCGCCGGAAGGGTCGCATTCGGCGAGCAGCACCGGCCGCGGCCACACCGCCCCCAGCGCGGTCGCGGCCGTGGTCACTCCCGGTGCCCCCTTGTCGGCGGCCAGGACGATCAGTGCCATTCGCTACCGTGCCCCGGGGAGGACGGCCAGGGCGATCTCGCCGCTGGAGGCGTACTGGGCGACGGTGGGTGAGACCGCCTCGTCCACGATCACGGTCACCAGGCCGGTCGCCGTACGGCCCGGGGCGCCGACGCTGTGCACGAGGGCGTTCTGGGCGAGGACGCGCTGCTGGGTGGCGGCGGTGCCGCGCCCCGCGGCCGGGACGTAGATCACTTGGACGATGTCGCCCTTGGTGAGGCCGATCGGCGCCTGCCCCGATTTGAGGGCCAGGCCGACCTGGGCCTTTCCTGGGCCGAGCTGCTCGCTGGCGGTGCTGGTCATGTTCTCGGTGAGCAGGGTGCCCGGGAGCAGGGTCACCGACGCGTAGGTGGTGAGCACCTTGTCGCGGAAGCGCCAGGCGACGTAGTCGATGCCGGTTTCGGCGATCTGCACCTCCTGGAGGGCGGATGCCGGGATCTTCTCGCCCGCGCCGACCTGCTCGATGATCCGGACGGCCGAGACGCGGTCGCCGCTGCGCAGCACCAGCAGCGTGGTCGCCAGCGCACCGCCCAGGATGAGGAGCACGGCCAGTGCCGCGAGGGCAGGTTTGCGCTCGCGCGGCGGCACCGGCAGCTTCCGCGCAGCCGGCCCGGACAGGCCGGGCCGCTCCACCGGGCCGGTACGGCTTTCGCGGGCGGGCTTCTCGCTGATCCTCATGGGTGGGGGGCTCCCAGAGTCCAAGTCCACGCACACACGGCACAAGGCCACATGATCACGAGGAGGGTTGATCAAAACATTTTCGGATTCGCGCGGAATTCACGCCATTATGGACATCCCCGATGGTCATGGTTCCGGTAAACAGGGGACCTATGCTTATCGGTTATAGGTCATCGCGTCAACGAGAAAAGTATTACCGCAGGTCAATGGAGAGGGTTGTCACACTGATAACAGAGGTAACATGACTACCGGATCTTCCTGAGATACTGTCTTAACACCACATAACCACAAAAAGTCAAGATGCTGCGAAATGTCAATGCAAATCAGCTTGACTGATGTCTTGACAGAACTTGTTGACGGGGCTTCATTGTGGAGATCGTCGGATGATGATTGGTTGGCGGGGCTCTCTCGTTCGTCCCGGGGAATGGCGGTTGGTGTGGGAGCGAGTCGCACGGGTTCTCCCGCACACCGATCCTTCGAGACGTTCGGCCATCCACCTGAAAGGCTCGCCCGGAGTCACATGCAAGGGTCACCACAGCTCTCCCACCCCTGCCCGTTGGAACGCTCACACTCAGCGGCATGTCACGCTCCCAAGTTGGATCACTTCCTGTGCCTTCACTTGTGGCTACGGGCGTATCGCTCCCCGCGTTCACCGCAATCGCAGGCAAGTTCGATGAACTCCCCCGTGAGGAGTGGGCACGATGTCACGCGGACCGGATGCGATGGCACAGCGGTTCATCCGGGCCGAGCGGGTCGGGAGACCGAGCGGATGCGGCAATCCGGGCTTCCCGGAGACGTCCCGACCGTTCCGACCGAACGCGATGGAGGGATCCATCCGAGTCGAGCGGACCGGGCCAAGCGGTCCCAAATGCGGCAATCCGGGTTTACCGGGATCCCAGACCGAGCCCAGTGCCAGCGACCCCAGGGGCATACGGACGGACCGATCACGCCATCCACACCCACCCAACGGCGGCCGAGGACCCCTGGACCCGCGAGTGGACCAACCACGCCAGCACAACCCACGCGATCGCAGCCGAGTGCCAGCGACCCAAGGGGCAGGTGGGTGGGAGAACCACAGTGCTGTGGCTGCCATTTTCGTCCGCGCGACCACGGCGATGGCGGGGGCGGGCGGAGCCCGTGGAGAAGCACTGGGCTGGGCGGGTGGGAGACCCACGATGCCGTGGCTGCCATTCTCGTCCGCGCGCGCACGGCGATGGCGGGGGCGGGCGGAGCCCGAGGAGTCTCTGAGGGCGGGGGGGGTGGGAG
>NZ_JBDPLV010000071.1:0-55471 GCF_039871605.1 Acrocarpospora sp. B8E8
GGGAATCACGGAGGTGATATCCGTGATTGCCCCACCCGCACCACTTCGAGGTCAGTGCAGTAGTAGGTCCCAGTGGTCGGGTTCGCGGGCGTAGATGTCGTTTTCCTTGTTGCGGTAGAGGGCGGCTCCGTCGCCGCGGGTGCGGTGGAAACGGAATTTTCGGGTTATATATGAGTCGATGCATTCATTGTGTTTGATGTCGACTTTGTAGCCGTTGCCGTGGCTGTAGATGCCGTGGGCGTGGCCGGTTTCGGTGCCGCCGGTGATGACGATGCGGCAGCCGCTGCGGCGTTTGAGGTCGATGGTCTTCATGAGTGTGCCGTACCGGATCGAGTGGAGCGAGGTGCAGTACGGGCGGTTCTGGTCGGTGCATCTGCCGGTGGCCTGCCAGCCGACGCCGGCTCGGGAGATGCGGCGCATGGCACGGTTGCCGCTGATTCGCAGGCCGGACGCTCGGCCGTGCCACGTGGTGCTTCTCACCTTCCCTTTCGTGGCCGCGATCCGGCTGCGCAGGGCGGCGGCAGCCCGGCCTTTCGTGCGGAGCGCCTGGAGCGGCGGCCGGATCTGCACCGATGACGCCGGAGCGCGCCGGACCGGCGTCCCGTTGGCGTCCTGGCGGGCAGTGGTGTCCTGTTTGGTGTCCTGCCGAGCCGCGGCCGGCCTGGTGTTCATGGGCAGGGTGGCCAGGACAATCATCGTCATTCCGGCCGCACCCCACAAAGTGTGACGTAACTGCACCTCGGTTTCCCCCGTTACTCTCAGTCGTGGGGGAGTTGCCAAAAGGATCAATCCCACCGGGATGTCGCGCCCATCCCTGTGTGGGGTGAGAGTTTGCCCCAGGATGCGCATCATCTGGTGGGTCCATGACCTAACGGGGGCGGGAGCCGTACAGTGACCGATGTGCCCGAGCCGCGTGTGAGAGCTTCCGAGAGGACCAGGGAGCTGATTGTGGAGACAGCCCTGCGGCTGTTCAGGGAACGGGGGTTCGAGGCGACGACAATGCGGGCAATCGCCTCCGAAGCGGGTGTTTCCGTGGGTAACGCGTATTACTACTTCGCTTCGAAGGAACAGCTGATCCAGGCGTACTATGACCGGGCGCAGGCCGAGCATGAAGCGGCGTGTGCGGAGGTGCTGGCCACCGAGGGGGCGTTCGCCGCGCGGCTGCGCGGGGTGCTGTGCGCGTGGGTGCGGGTGTCGGAGCCGTACCATGAATTCGCGGTTAAATTCTTTAAGCACGCGGCCGAGCCGAGCAATCCGCTGAATCCGTTCAGCGCGGATTCAGCGCCGGCGCGGGAGTCGTCTGTCGCGATTTATCGCCAGGTTGTGGATGGGTGTACGGATCGAATGGACGCCGAACTCCGGGCGGAGTTGCCGGAGTTGTTGTGGTTGCTCTCGATGGGCGTGGTTTTGTTCTGGGTACACGACACATCCGCCGGATGCGCGCGGACCTATCGCCTGATCGATAGAACCGTGCCGCTGGTCGATAGGCTCGTCGGGTTGTCGTACTTGCCCGGCTTGCGCGGTGTGACCAGGGACTTTATCGAGGTCGTCCGCGAGCTTCGAGAGTGAGGATGGACTGTGGAACGTTGGGGAATCACGATTCCGTACGCCGGGCAGGTGCTTGATCGCGAGCTTGTCGCGGAGCTGCCGAAGCTGGGATACACGGACGCGTGGTCGGCGGAGGTGAACGGGAGCGACGGGTTCACGCCGCTGGCGCTGGCCGCGGGGTGGGCGCCCGAACTTCGGCTGGGCACGGCCATCGTGCCCGTGTCCACGCGCGGCCCCGGACTTCTGGCGATGACCGCGGCCACTCTGGCCGATCTCGCTCCGGACCGGTTTGTTCTGGGCATCGGCGCTTCGTCCCCCGTGATCGTCGAAGACTGGAACGCGGGTGAGTTCGTCAAACCCTTCGCCCGTACCAGGGACACCCTCAGATTCCTCCGCGCCGCGCTCGCCGGCGAGAAGGTGACCGCGACATACGAGACCTTCGACATCAAGGGCTTCAAGCTTGAGCGAGCCCCTCGTATCCCACCCAAAATCGTTCTGGCCGCGCTCCGGCCGAGGATGCTGCGGCTGGCCGCCGCCGAAGCCGACGGTGCGATCACCAACTGGCTGTCCCCGGAGGACGTACGGAAAGTCCGAGCCGAGCTCAACGACGACACCGAACTCATCGCCCGGCTGTTCGTGGTCGTCAGCGAGGACGCCGACAAGGTCCGCGCCCTGGGCAAGCGCATGATCGCCGCCTACCTGACCGTCCCCGTCTACGCGGCGTTCCACGACTGGCTCGGCCGGGCCGAGATGCTCCGCCCGATGCACGAGGCCTGGGCGGCCAACGACCGCCAAGCCGCCCTCAAGGCTATCCCCGACGAGCTCGTCGACCAGCTGATCGTGCACGGCGACGCCGCCACCTGCCGCGCCCGGATCACCGAATACGTCGCGAACGGCCTCACCACCCCGGTTCTCGCCCCGATTCCGGCCGACGAGACGCCGATCGCCCAGATCGTCCGAGACCTTGGAACGGCCTGAAAAGATCGTTCGTTATCGGGGGGAATGCTCGGGTAAAGCACTCCTGAGCCCTTTGGAGGTCGGCGATGGCGAAAGCGCGGCGAGCGGCGCAGGTCTACCGTGCGTACCAGGACGTCTCCCGGCCGGGCAGCCCCGGCCTGATGGCCCGAATTCGGGCCGTCCCCCGCATGATCCGCGGGGCCATCCGCGGTGAGTATCGCGGCCTGGGCAAGGGCAAGCTCAGCATGATGGGCTTAGCCGTCCTCTACATCGTCTCCCCCATCGACGCGATCCCCGACTTCCTCCTCGCCATCGGCATCGTCGACGACTTCGGCGTCCTGGTCTGGCTCACCACCGCCCTGCTCGGCGAAAGCGGTCAGTACGTCACCTGGGAGAAGCAGCGCCGCCTCCCCTAGAGCTCTTCCATTCGCAGCCACGCCCGCGAGGGCAGCGGATGGCCGAAGAGGCGGGCGGCATTGCCGTACGCGACCCGGGCGAGGTCGGCGGGGGGCAGGTTGCCGAGGCGGTGGGCGATGGCACGCTGCGTGTCGGGCCAGGACGATTCCGACCGGGGGTATCCGCTTTCCAGGAGCACGTGCTCCATCCCGACGGCCATCCGTACGGCGCTCAGCGCGGTGTCGTCGAGCGACCCGAAGAAGAAGTTCCGGCGCAGGACCTCGCTCGGCTTGAGCCCGCCCTCCCAGCTCGTCTCGCTGGCGACCGGGTGATCGAGGGCGTAGTCGGCCCGCTCGGAGAGCATCGGCAGCCAGCTCACGCCGCCCTCGACGATCAGGATGCGCAGGGACGGAAACCGCAGCGGGACCCCCGACCAGAGCCAGTCGGCGCAGGCGAACATCGCGCTGGCCGGGATCAGCGTGGTGATCGCCTCGATGGGGGTGTCGGTGGACGGGACCGGCGCCCAGGAGGAGCCGCCGGTGTGCAGGCAGACGACGGTGCCGGTCTCCTCGCAGGCGGCGAAGAACGGATCCCAGTGCCCGCTGTGAATGGACGGCAACCGCAGCCGCGTCGGGAACTCGGGAAACACCACGGCCTTGAAGCCACGCGCCGCGTTCGCCTTGATCTCCGAGGCGGCGATCTGCGGATCCGGCAGCCAGGGCAACTGCAGGGCGATAATCCGCTCCGGATAACTCCCCGCCCACACGTCCACATGCCAGTCGTTCCACGCCTTGACCAGGGCAAGCCCGAGATCCTGGTCGCGGGTCCTGGCGAACGCCATGCCCGCCTGCCCCGCCAGCATGCCCGGAAAGTTGACCGCCGCCCAGATTCCGGCCCGATCCATGTCCTGGATCCGTTCATCGATGTCATAGCAACCCGGGCGCATGTCATCGAATCGGACAGGATCGAGCGTCCACTGCTCCTTGGGCAGCCCAGCACCGACGTCCAGCCCGGCGACCGGGTACGTCGCACCGCCATAGCGCCACACCTGGTGCCCGGAATCGGTGTCCACCACTCGGGGTGCCAGGTCTTCGAACTTGGCCGGAAGGCGATCTTCGAACAGGTCCGGCGGTTCGATCACATGATCGTCAGCTGAGATGATCACATAGTCCCGCCGCCTCGGCTCTGGGTCAGGAAGCAGCGGCGTGTTCACAGGAGTCAACGGTAGAGGCAAGGAATAACACCAAACAAGCTGCGAGGTCTCCGGTTGGTATCCGTTCGTTCACCCGGGGCGTCTGAGGTCTTTCGTCCAGATCGGGGGCTTGGTTAAACCTTACGTGCGAACGCGCGAGCAGGCGGAGAAATGCGGGTTCAGCGCGCCGTGGATTGCACGGATTCTGGCGACGATTGCGCCGCGGCCCGCAGATCGCGAGCCTCTCGCCGGATCAGCAACAGCCACCCGCCGATCGCGATCCCGATGAACATCCACCACTGCACCCCGTAGGCCAGATTCAGCCCGCCACCACTTCCCGGATCGGGCTCCGGCACCGGCTCCGGCGCACTCGCCGCCGCAGGCTCCTGCGCACTGAGCTCGACAAACCCCCCATACAGCCGGTACGGCAACCCTGCCCCCAGCACAGAATCGTTGATCAACAGGATCTGCTTGGGGGGCAATCCCGCACGATCCTCGATTCCGGTCGTCTCCTCAGTCTCCGCAGGCCGCAACCGCCCGGTCACAGTGACCTCACCCGCCGGAGTCGCAGGCACCGAAGGCGTGCCATCCGCGTCCGTCCCCGCCGCGACCCACCCACGATTCACCAGCACCGCCCCCGCCGGGGTCACCAGCGGCGTGACCACATAAAACCCAACCCGCTGATTCTGGGTACGCCGCCGCACCAGCCACTCATGCGACGCGTCAAAACTCCCCCGCACGGTCACCGCCCGGAACTTGTCCCTTTCCGGTACGACACCGCCCACCACCGCCAAATTCGCCAGCGGAACCGGGCCGGCGGCCAGATTCGCGGAGGTCCGATCACTGGCCGACGAACGTTCCTCGTACCGCCCGAACTGCCATCGCCCCAGGAACACGAACGCCGGAATCACCAGCAGCACCACAACGTGCAGCGCCAGCCAGCGGGGAGTCAGCAGAAACCGATACACGAACTCAAGCCTAGGCACCCACCCGAGTGCCCCGTCAGCCGACCACGGCAACAGTGTTAGCAGGCTGCTTTAGGCGGGCGCTTGGGCCTGGGCGGGGGGTGACGTCGCGGGGGGTGGCTACCTCGTGGCCTTGGGTGCAGCGCATGTGTTGTTCGATCAGGGCGCCGCAGCCTCGGTGGGTGAGGAGGACGGGAGGGCCTTCGGGGTCGGAGACGTAGCGGTCGCCCCAGTGCATCAGGGATACCAGGATGGGGTAGAGGTCTACGCCTTTTTGGGTTAGTCGGTATTCGTCGCGTTGGCGTTGGCCGGGCTCCTGGTAGGGGACTTTTCGGAGGAGGTCTTCTTCTACCAGGCGGGTGAGGCGGGCGCTCAGCACTTGGCGGGGGGCGCCGGTGTTGGCCTGGAGGTCGGCGAAGCGCCGTACTCCATTGAATGCCTCGCGTAGGACGAGGAAGGTCCACTTTTCGCCCAGCACGGCAAGCGTTCGTTCGATCGAACAGTTATCCAGCCGGTACGCGCTCCGATCGGTCACGCCGTCCATGGCTCGCATCGTAAATCATTACCTCTCTTGACATTTGCCGCGCCTCCGGCACGGCAGGCTCGGCCGCGCCTGTGTCTTCCCTCGTCTCTCCAGTCGCTTCGCTCCCTGCGTTCCTCAGTCCAGACACAGGCGCGGCCGAGCCGTCATCTGAGTCTACTTGACAGACCTAGCTGGCCCAAGGAGGCTGAGTCCATGGAGAGAACTCAGGTGGAGGTTCGGCCGACGCGGGCCGGCGACGAGGATGGTGTGCGGAAGTTCCTGCTCGGGCTGTCGTTGCACACTCAGTCCCACCGGTTCTTCGCGGGGGTGACGAAGCCGAGCGCGAGCATGATGCGGGCTTTACTGGCCAGGGACGAGCGACGGGATTCGCTTGTGGCGGTCGTGGAGGATCGGGTGATCGGGCATGCGATGGCGTTTCGGGATGGCGTTGATGTGGAGATCGCCGTGGTCGTCACCGATGAGTGGCAGGGGGTGGGAGTGGGATCCCAGCTGGTGCGTACGTTGCTGCGGCGGGTGAGCGGGGCTGAGTGGCTCGCGATGGATGTGATGGGCGACAACCGGAAGGTGCTCGCCATGGTTCGGCGGGCCTGGCCGGATGCCATCATGACCATCGAATCCGGGTCTGTTCAGGTCAGAGCGGAACTTACATTTGCAGAACAAGGTTCTGTTGCGTCACCATTGACGGTGTGAAGAGCGCGAAGAATGGTCGTGACGGCCGGACCCGGATCATCGAGGGCGCCCTGCGCCGGTTCAGCCAGGATGGCGTCTCCGCGAGCACGCTGGCCAGCCTTCGCGAGGAGAGCGGCGTCAGCGTCGGTAGTTTCTATCATCATTTCGCCAGCAAGGAACATGTCTTTGGGGTTCTGTACTCGGAGACGCTGGTCATGTATCAAGAGGCGTTCGTCACCGAGCTGACCCGGCATGAGGAGGCTCGCGCCGGGATCGAGGGCATCGTCACCCTGCACATGGCTTGGTGTGGGGAACATCCGGAGCGAGCCCGGCTGCTGGTCAGCGAGCGTCCGCCCCGGCGCGAGGAGCCGGGGGGAGCCGAGGTGGCGGAGACCAGGCGCACCTTCTTCCGTCAGGTCTCCGACTGGTGGCGGCCCCACACGAAGGCGGGCCTGCTCAAACCGGTGGATGCCACCATGTGCTACGTCCTGTGGCTGGGACCGGCGCAGGAGATGTGCCGCCTCTGGTTCGCGGGCGCCCACCAGCCCACCGAAGCGGAGATCAAGGAACTCGCCGAAGCCGCCTGGGCCAGCCTCCGCATGTGAGAAGAGCTCAAGAATCCTCCGCGAAGCCGTGTGCACGCGAGAAGAGCTCAAGAAGCCCCCGCGAAGCCCTGTGCACGCGAGAAGGGATCAAGGAGGCCCCCGCGAAGCTGTGTGAACGCGGGAAGGGATCAAGGAGCTCCGCGAAGCCGTGTGCGCTTGCGAAAGGTGTGTATGTGAGCGGGTCCGAGCTGACCGTGCTGCGGGAGCGGGACTTGGGCACTCTTCGGCGGCGCTAGATTGCTTCCGTGAAAGCTCCATCTGACCTGCTGCGACGGCTTCGGGCCCGGTTCGATGAGACCGGATACACGATCGACGGGGTGCGTGAGCGGCTGGGGGACGTAGCCGCCGGGGCGCTGGCCCGGGAGGAGCTCGTTCCCGCGTTGCGGGCCACCAAGGACCTCGACCCGCTCGCGGCGCTGATCCGCCTGTGGTGGCTGGGCGTCCCGGTCAGTACGGCAGCCGCCGACCTTCCGCTCTCCGAACTCGTGCAGTGCGGCCTGCTGGTGAAAGTCGGAGACGCGGTGCAGGCCAGCGTGCACCTGCAGCCCTGGGAGACGGGCGGCTACGTCGTCTCCGACCGTAAGGTACGCCCAGGCGACCCTGCGGTCCGCCGCGACCACGTCGTCGGCGCGGGCGGCGCGTCCGCCAACCTGGCCCAGCTGGTCACCCGCCAACCGGTCGAACGCGCCCTGGACCTGGGCACCGGCTGCGGCGTACAAGTCCTCCACCTCGCCGATCGCGCCGATCACATCGTCGCCACCGACGTCAACCGCCGCGCCCTCGACCTGGCCCAGCTGAGCTGGGGCCTGTCCGGAATCGAGGGTGTGGACGTGCGCAGGGGCTCGATGTTCGATCCGGTCGAGGGCGAACGTTTCGACCTGATCGTCTCCAACCCGCCGTTCGTGATCTCTCCCCATGCCCGTCTCACCTACCGCGAGGCCGGCTACCAGGCCGACGACTTCTGCCGCGAGCTGGTACGGCTTGCGCCCGCCCACCTCAACCCTGGCGGCCACTGCCAGCTTCTGGCCAACTGGCTGCACGTCAAAGGTGAGGACTGGCAGGATCGGCTGGGCGGCTGGCTGGCGGAGACCGGTTGCGATGGCTGGGCCGTACAACGGGATGCGCAGGATCCGGCCGAGTATGTCGAGCTCTGGCTCAAGGACGCCGCCGAACAGGGCACTCCCGCTTACCGGGAGCGCTACGACGAGTGGCTGGCCTGGTTCGAGGCCCAGAACGTCACCGGCATCGGTTTCGGCTGGATCACCCTGCACGCCTCCGGCACGCTTGACCCGGTCGTCCGCGTGGAGGAACTCTCGCAGCAGGTCGAACTCCCGGTCGGCGCCTACCTGGCGGACATCCTCGACTCGATCACCACTGCCCACCGCCTGACCGACGACGAGCTACTGGCAGCGGCCCTACAGCTGAGCGAAGGCATCCTGGAAGAACGGATCAGCCTTCCCGGCGCTGAAGATCCGACTCGCATCGTCCTCCATCAGACCCGAGGACTGCGCCGCACCACCACGGTCGGCACGGTCGAAGCCGCACTGGCGGGCGTTTGCGATGGAGAACTCCTCCTGAGCCCACTTCTAGGCGCCATCGGCGACATCCTCGGCGAGGAGAACCTAACCCCCAGCACTCTGCGCCCACTGATCGCCGAAGGGTACTTCCGACTTCCCACATCCGCGGAAGCCTTCAAGATCAACTGAAGGCCCAAGCTACACCGGCGGTCGTGCGCCGGGATCAGGCACACCGTCCCCAACCCTCAACCCCAGCAGACCCCCAGCCATCAAAGCACGCGGGCCCGCGCCACGCCCGGCAGTGGCCTCCTCCCACACCTCCAGCGCAGGCCACCGCTCCGGCCGCGCCGCGAAACGCGGCCGTCCCGCCACCGTGTACACCCACCCCGCCCAGCACAGCATGCCCACCGCCCGCCGGGCGGTCTCCACCGAGACGCCGTACCGCGCCACCAGCGCCTGCCGAGTCGGGATAGGCCGATCAGGCGCAATCCGGCCGCCCCGGATCTGATCGGCGATCTCACAGGCGATCCTCAAATACATAGGCCGCATATCCGAACCGGTCGCAGCGCCCCCTACCCCGACAATCGTTCCCGCGCCGCCAACGGTGTGAGCCAGCCCGCGTTCCCTCAACTCGCGATGCGCCGACCGTGCGGTCTCTCGCGCCACGCCGAACACGCCACTGAGCTCGTCTTCGCTGGGAACCTTCTCCCCGGGAGCCAAATCCCCGTTTTTGATCATCAGGGCAAGGACGTCCGCGATCTGTCGGTACAACGGGATCGGGCCTGCCCGATCCAGCGCATCAGGCGTCAGGCCAGCGCATCTGCGCTCACCCACAACGGGACGGCCTCCAACGATTCGAATGAGGCCCTGCCGTTTCAGGTCGTGCTGCACGATGGCGGCGATACCCCTGCTGATCCCATACGTGCGGCTCAGCTCCCACAGACGCGGAAACAGATCGCCAGGGGCCAGCTCACCACCACGGATCTTGGCGACCAGTGTCCCGGTCACCTCCCGGCATCGAGACTCGGCGATAGATTCGGGGACCGATTCGGCCGAGCGAGAATCGCCGGTCATACACCCACCTCAAACCACACCGTTCGGCCCGACCCGTCCTCATCCCAGCCCCAGGCACGAGCCATCAGCTCCACGAGCCGCAGACCACGCCCCCCAGAGGCCAGCAGCCCCTCACCGTCCCGGACCTGCGGCTTGTTCTCATCCGACCCCTGGTCGCTGACCTCCACCCGCACGACCCGGTCACCCTGGTCGCCGCAGCCGAGGACCGCCACCGCCACCCGTCCGCCCTGCCCCGAATCGCTGTGCGCCACGGCATTCCCAACCAGCTCCGATACCAGCAGCAGCACATCCGCCGCCTCACCGACGCCCGCCCGCTCCAGCACCCCCCGCACAAAGGCCCGCGCCCGCACCACCGACACGGCCTCACCCGGCAGCTCGACAGCCCCCAGCACCCCCAAGCCCGTCACGGCGACACCGCCGCGATGATCGCTTCCGGGGCGTGCTCATTCGCCGCCCACACCGCACCCGTTCCCGCGCCGGTTCCCCAGGTGAATTGCCAGCCGTCCCGCTCCTTGCGGGTGCCGACCTTCATCACCCCGTCAGGCCCGCCGCCCGGCACATCCAGAACCGGCAGCTCATCACGCGACCCTGGCAGCCGCACCCGGCATGGCATACCTAGCCATTCCAGGTCATAGGCCAGCTGCACCAGCAGCCGGTAACCCTGAAGCCGTAACTCCTCACGAGACGAGAGCGGCCCCGCCGACGGTCGCCGATCTTCCTTGCGGACTCTGCGTCTACGACGCCCCTGCTTAGCCCTAGAATCCTGCACGGGTCGCACCTCCACTGTGCGATTAAGGACCCGTCCTCGTGTTCGCCCACTTGGGCGGGTCCGCTTTGCGTCAAATTCGACATTCCGCGTCAAGACTCGAAACGTCGCATGCCATCCAGAGCCTTGTTACGCTGAGTTCCTCGCACTTCCTCATGCGTTACGTTATGAGTGTGTCTTTCCTGATGGAACTGACTGACAGTCCGAGTACGCGGCGGTGACGGCCTCCAATGCCTCAACGACGACCCTCAACACTGACCACCGGTCGAGGTTTTACCGAGCGTGGCCGTGAAGGCCGCATTTCCGGCTACGTCTTCAAGCTCATGCGGGAATCCACTGGGCTCACCCAGGAGCAGCTAGCTGAACGTTTGAACGTGGATGGCACGACCGTTCAGGGGTGGGAATCCGGCCGTCGGCCGCTCATGGCCGTTCCCGTGGGAAGCTATCTCGCCTTGAAGCACACGCTTCTGGGGCTCCCCGTCGCTCCTCGACTGCTCTCGCAGTTGGATCTAGCAATGGAAGCGGATCGTTTCCTCGGCTACATCCTCAGCGCCGATCGAGCAGATACCACGGGTCACCCACTCGCCTCATGGGTGATCACGCGCTCCTTTACTGACCTGCTCGCGTGGCCCTTCACCAAGCAGATTCCAGTAGTCCTGTCCGGAGTTGCCTCTCCAAGAGCCCGTCGAGGTCCGGTTCCTTCAGGCCCCGCACTTGCCGCCGACGAGGCTCGTCATGTCTTCACTCACCTGAAAGTCATCGCCGAACTCGCCGACGTTACCCAAGTGGACGGCATGCTTCTCCGCAGGCAGGCTCACTACGTTGCTGGATTCGATGGCTCCAGTGAGACCGCCGACTGGCTTGCCGTCATGCAGCACGCCGAAGAACGCCGTATTCGGCAGACTGCCGAATGGACACCCGCGTGGGCTGTTGTTCGGTCAGGCGCTCATACCCTCGCGCGCTTCGGTGATCGCGACGCCTTGGCCCACTTCATTCGGGGAAGTCTCGGCAGCGATGAATGTGAGGTAGCGAACCTCAATTACTGGGCGTACTGGTTAGGGGAGCTGGCCGAACCCCAGATAGCCGACACTTTCATGATCGAACCGCAGGCATGGCACGGCACCCGCCTACTTGATCACCTGATCGCCAAGCTCTACGCCGCGAATCCTTACATCGACGTAGTCGCGCACACCCTCTGGTCTCTGCTCACATCCAGGCCCGCTCTTCTCCCTCAAGCCGTGAGTCGTGTGATGCCCCCGCTCACCCGTACGCTCGACGACGATGGCATCTCCGACCAATCCCGCCGAGAGTTACAGGAAGTGTTCTACGCTCTCCGCATGTCCCAGCGTCGATAGAAGGGCCGTTCATGGCGGATGAACTCTCGCGGCTTACCGGCCTCCTCTACGAGATTGGCCTGCTCAAGCGCTACAAGCGAACCGGATGGTTGATCGCCGGAGTGAAGGACCCCGAGAGCATCGCGGAGCACTCCTTCCGAACAGCCATCATTGCGAGCGTGATCGCAGCCATGGAGGGCGCGAACCCTGAGCGCACCGCCTTTATGAGCCTCTTCCATGACACGCAAGAGACTCGAATCACCGATATCCCCTACGTGGGCAAGCGATACCTCACAGCTATACCGAACCAGGAGGTGACCGCCCACCAGACGGCTGGTCTCCCCAGCAGCGTGGCCACGATCATCACGAATGCCGTGGAAGAGTACGAAGAGCGCACCAGTCTGGAGAGCCGATGTGCGCGCGACGCCGACAAGCTGGAATGCCTTCTACAGGCGCTTGAGTATCGCGATCAGGGCCATAGCAATGTTCAGCCGTGGATCGACAGCTCACTTGCCGCTCTCCATACGCCGAGTGCGAAGCGACTCGCAGAGGAAGCACTCAAGGCCGGATCCCTGGAGTGGATGACCCGGGTCCTCAGCGACGGCTGACCCGCATCTCAGGGAACCACGAACTGGGGGGTTCCGGCTCCGGGAGGCCCGGCATAAGCGCAGCGTTCTCGCGGTAGCCCTGCACCCGCCGTCCGATTGTCCGTGGTCAGTCAGCCCCCATCAAGTGCGGTCGTGCATGCAGGACAACCAGCGCGCCTGGAAGGTCACCGGTGAACGTACACGCGAGGCCGTACTTGACAGAGGCCGCCAGGGTGGGTGGGAGAACCCAGGCAACTCGCCGTGACGGCGTGGGCGGCAATCGGATGGTGATTGGACGTTGAGTTTGGTGCGGGAGGGTGAGGAGTGGGCATGGACCCGGGGGGTTCGGGGTCTGTGTCAAGTCCGGCCGGTCGTCGTAGAGAGGCGGCTAGCTGTCATGAGGCGCTCCGGTTAGCCGGGCCCCCCTACGCGCCAAATGAGAGCTGACGACCGGCCGGGCGCCCATCTGCACGCTGGTCGGGAATGCCACCAAGGGGGCACAAAAGGGGACGCTGGGGGAGCTGGACAGCCACGGAATGCACGCTTAGGAGGTCGCGGTGATCAATCACGTCCGGATGACGCGGTTGGATGATGAACTAGGTCTCGACCTTCTGGGTGAGGAGGGCACGGACGTCGTCGGCTTCGGGGGAACCGAGCCGGGTGAAGATGTCGAGGGCCTTCTCTAGGGCGTCAGTGCTCCGGGTGATGCTGCCCAGGCCGCGCAACGCCTTGCCGAGGGCGGTCAGCGACAGCGCTTCGCCGTACGGATGGGTGATCTCGCGGCTGACGATGAGGGCTTGCTCGGCGTGCCTGGCGGCGTCCTGGTAGCGGCCGGCGGCGGTGAACGTGGTGGCCAGCCGGACGCAGACCCGCTGCTCCCACACGCGCTGGTTGCTGGCCCTGAAGAAGTCCAGGCATTCGGCGTGATGCACGACGGCCTCGTTGAGCCGGCCGACGGCGGAGAGCACGATGCCCAGGTGGTACCGAGCGCGGGCCACGCCGGGCGCGCTGCCGAGCTCGCTGAAGATGGCCAGACCCTGTTCGGAGACGGCGATGGCGTCTTCCGGCCGCCCCAGGCCGAAGTGGTCGCGCGCGGAGTAGCTGAGCACGAGCGCCTCACCGGCCACGTTCCCGACCTCGCGGTAGATCTTCCCGGCCCGGCCGAACCATTCCAGCGCTTCGTGGTGGCGGCGCTGCCGCCCGGACACCACGGCGAGCGCGTTGAACGTCTCCCCGAGCACGATCGCGTCGCCGCACTGCTCGGCCAGCGCACGAGCGCCCAGAAACTGCTCTTCCGCCTCGGCCATGCGATTCGCCCCGAACAGCACCCGACCGAGCACATACCGGCAGCGCAACTCGCTGCGCAGGTCGCCGGCTTGCCGCGCGGCTTCGATGAGTACGCGCGTGCGCTGGTCGAACTCGCGCCCGGTGGCACCGGTCTCCAGCAGCGGCTCCATCGCGACAAGCAGGTCCGCGGCCGGCAACAATTCGCCGGTCGCCGCCTCCGCAGCTTGGCCGAGTATGGCGAACAGTGCCTCACTTTCAGCCGCCAGCCACGCCACTGACTCGTCCGCCGACGAGAACGTATGCCCACGATGCCCGATGACCTGAAGATTGTCGGCAACCGCGCTGCCCTCGTAAGCAAGCCGATGAGCCGACCGCGCGGTCGCCAGATAGAACCCGAGCAGCCGCCGCAACGCCTCCGCCCGCTCGCCCCCGTCGTCCTCACCCTCCGACTGCCGCCGCGCGAACAATTTCAGCAGGTCATGAAAGCGATACCGCCCCGGCGCAGGCGCCTCCAGCAGGCTGGCATCGACCAACGACTCCAGCAGATCCTCAGTCTCCACCAGACTCAGATCCAGTACGGCATCCGCCGCAAACACCGAAATATCCGACCCATTCGGCAACGACAACAACCGGAACGCCCGCTTCTGCCGGTCATCCAGCTGGCCGTACCCCAGCGCAAAAGTGGCCGACACAGCCAGGTTGCCGATCTTCATCTCGTCCAGCCGGCGACGCTCGTCAGCCAGCCGGGGCACCAGCGAGGCAACCGTCCAGGACGGCCGCGCGGCCAGCCGGGCAGCCACGATCCTGACCGCCAGCGGCAGGAAACCACAGGCGGCGACGACATCCATGGCAGCGGCACGCTCAGCCGACACCCTTTCAAGACCAGCGACAGCGCCGAACAGGGAGAGCGCCTCGTCGGGCTCCATCACATCCAGGTCGATCAGCCGAGCCGACGGCAGATCGCCGAGCTTCCCCCGGCTGGTGATGATCGCCGCACATCCAGCCGAACCGGGCAGCAGATGTTCGACCTGATCGGCATCCCGCGCGTTGTCGAGCAGCACCAGCATGCGCCGATCGCCCAGCAGCGACCGGAACAGCGCCGACCGATCGGCCAGGCTATCCGGGATCACATCGACCGGAATGCCGAGGGCGCGCAGGAACGCCACCAGGGCGGTCTCCGGCGGGGTCGGCTCCTGGCCATAGCCGCGCAGATCGGCGTAGAGCTGACCATCCGGGAACAGATCATGAACCAGATGAGCGACATGCACCGCGAGCGTGGTCTTGCCGACACCGCCGATGCCCGACATGGCCACCACGGGCACACCGTCACCGCCGCTGCTGAGCAGCGTGAGCATACGGTTGACCAGCTGCTTGCGCCCGGTGAAGTCGGTCACCGCCGCCGGAAGCTGCGCCGGTTTGGGCATCTCGACGAGGGTTTCGGGCTCGTCGGGCGCCGGAGGCCGTACCGGCGTGACAGTGAGCGTCGGGTCGGCGGCGAGGATGCGGCGGTGCAGGTCGGCGAGCTCGGCGCTGGGCTCGATGCCGAGTTCCTCGATGAGCGCGTGCCGGGTGTCGGTGAAGACGGCGAGGGCTTCGGCGGCGCGGCCGTTGCGGTAGTAGGCGAGCATGAGCTGAGCGCGCAACTGCTCACGCAGCGGATGATCGGCGACCAGAGCGATCAGCTCGGAGACGACTCCGGCATGGCGGCCGAGCGCCAGGTCGTGCTCCATCAGGGTCTCGACCACGCCCAGCCGGCGCTCGATCAGACGGTCCCGCTGGTGGTCCGCGTACGGGCCGACGGCGCCGGCGAGCGGTTCACCGGTCCACAGAGCGAGCGCGGAGCGCAGCGTTTCCGCTGCTTCGGCGGTGTCCGAGGCCCGGTGGGAGGCTTCGGCGGCGGCGACCGCGCGGTCGAAGAGCGCCAGGTCCAGCATGTCGGGCGCGAGCCGCAGCGCGTAGCCGCGGCCCACCGAGGTGAGCAACTCCGGCGGCGTACGCGGCGAGCGGTCGGGCTCCAGCACGGTACGCAACCGGGACACGTATGTCCGTAAGGCGCCCAGCGCCCGGGGCGGCGCGTCCTCGCCCCAGATCGCGTCGATCATTTCGGACGGCGTGACCGCCCGGCCTTCCCGCAGCAGCAACATCGCCAGGATGGAACGTTGCAAGGGCGTGCCCAGATCCAGCTCGACCTCGTCGCGCCAGGCCCGGACCGGTCCGAGTACGGCGAAGCGCAGCCCGTCCTCGGCGCCGCGACCAGACATTTTCCATCCCCAAAGCCTTATTGGCAGGTTTTCCGACCAAATGATAGATCCCACTGGGGCTGTCCAATAGTGCGGGATCCTCTCGTTAACCGCCGCGTTGGTTGTCATTCATCCTATTGATCAGGCGTTGATCGGTCATTGAGCGGGCGGGGCCATCCTGTAGGCATGTGAGTCATGGCCCCTGCGGGGGCGGTCATGCCTCGTCTACATATGGAGTCCCTCCCCGGTCGGGGAGGGACTTTCCGCTGGTGGGGCGGGATCTTGCAACGGTCCCGTAAGGAACCTGTAAGTCGCCTGCAGGCGGCCCAGCCTACAAATGGGGCAACCCCGAAACGGGGGGCATCGTCCTCAAGCACACAGCAGGAGCACCCCATGCGTATCCGTAAGTTCTTCGGTGTCGCCGCCGCGACCGCGATCCTCGCGACCGGCATGGTCGGTTTCGCCTCGACCGCCGCCAACGCCTCGACCCAGAACACCCTCACCGCCTCGTCTCCCGACTGGGAGGACGACAGCTGGGGCGCCTACTACTCCAAGAACCACAAGGCCAAGGCCAAGGGCTGGATCGACGTCGACTACTACGACGACGAGGACAACAAGGTCCGCGTGGGCGGCAAGCTCTGGGACTACGACCACAGCAACAAGAAGTGCGCCTACGTCGTCTTCCGTTACACCAAGTGGAGCGACCACGAGGACGACTGGTACACCGACTACGTCAGCTACAAGGAGTGTGGCTGGGACAAGAAGTTCTCCTTCACCCGCTACGACGTCTCGCAGGTCCAGGTGAAGGTCTGCCAGATCGACAAGTGGAGCAGCTACCCCTACAAGTGCGGGTACTGGAAGGACATCTACAACGCCTACGACGACGACTACGGCTACGACGAGGACTACTGGGACGAGCACTAAGCCCTAACCCAGCAGGAAAAACACAGCGCGGCCCGTCCCCAGCAGGGGGCGGGCCGCTCCGTTCCGTGTGCGAATAGAAGGGTCAGGCTGCTTCCACGAGGCCGAGCCGCGCGTGGAGCCGTTCTCGGACCATCGGCCATTCGGAGCGGAGAATCGAGTAGTACGCGGTATCTCGGACCGTATTGTCGGCGCCCCGGCTGTCAGCCCGTCGCACACCGTCCAGGTGCGCGCCGAGGGCCTCGATGGCGGCCCGAGATCGTGCGTTGCGTACGTCTGCCTTAAGCGTTATCCGGTGAACCTGCCAGGTCTCGAAGGCGAGTGAGAGCATCAGCAGCTTGCTCTCCCGGTTCACACCCGTGCCCTGGGCGGAGGCGCCCAGCCAGGTGTAACCGATGTCCGCCACGGACGGGACCTCGCCCACCACGCCTTTGGTACCCGGCGGCCAGGGCATGGGGCCCTGCCAGTACTCCAGGTGCATCAGACGGGTGGCACCGACCACACGATCGGTGAGCAGCCACCGGATGGCGAAGGGCATCGACCGGCCCTCCGCCTGCTCAGCCATGGCGGCCTCCACGTAGGAGACCATGTCGTCCCGACCGGCGGGAACGCGAGTGAAGGCGTAAGTTGAACGGTCCTCACTCGCCGCTGTGACGAGGTCGTCGACCACCGCGAGGCTAAGCGGTTCCAGGCGCACAGAGCGCCCGGACAGGGTGACAAAAGCGGGCATGAGCACATGATGGGGGCTCAGTGACATTTGTGGTACCAAATGACACGCGACATCTTGTGGAGACTCTGGTTAAGCGCCACGCGAGGCCTTGAAACCGCAGGTCAGACGGTGTGTACCCTATCGCCCTCGCCCGCTTTTCAGGGTAAAGATTTCGACAAGATCACCGCACCGCATGGGCGGGTTTGAGGACGCCGATCCGGCGCTGGCTCGGCTGCCTGGCGGCGGTCAGATCGGCGAGGGCGGATTCGAGATGGATCAAGGATTCCGCCACCCACGGAAGGGTCAGCGGATCATCGGCGTGCAGGGTGGTCAGGCGCTGGTCCGGGGTGTCGCCGTAGAGCAGGCTGGTGGCGACGCGAACCCGGGGAGCGCGCGGATTGTCACCGAAAGCGGAGCCGGGAAGCACGCCCACCCCGTGCTGCTCGATCAGGGTGTGCGCCAACTCAGCCGCACTCTCAAACCCCGAAATTTCGGGATATAGGTAGAAACCGCCTTGGGGGGCGTGGACGGATGCGCCCGCTTTCGTGAAGCGGTCGGCCACCGCGCGGGCGACCAGGCCGTGCAGCCGGCGTGAATCGTTCACCCGCTGGACGATCTCTGCTGGCTCAGTCAGCGCGTACGCGGCGGCGTGTTGCACCGGCGCGGCCGGGCTGGACCAGATCTCGCTGGCCACCGCGAGCAACCGATCCCGCAGGGCCCAGCCAGCAGGGGTGTGGCTCAGCCGGGCCATCCCGATCCGCCAGCCGCCGACGGCCAGGCTCTTGCTCAGCCCGCTGGTGATGATCGTCCGCTCCGGCGCGACCTCGGCCGGGCTCAGATACTCGGCCACCGGATCGTGCACCAGATCGCGGTAGATCTCATCGGAGATGATGACCAGATCCAGATCGCGGGCGATCTGGGCCAGCCGCCGGATCGTGCCCGGGCGCGCGAGCCGTCCGGTCGGATTGTCGGGCAAGGTCACCAGCAACGACCGCACCGTACGCCCCTGCGCCCGCGCATGCAGCACCGCCGAAGCCACCAGATCGGGATCGGGCACCCCACCCTCGCCGGGAGGTGCCGGAACCATGATCGGCCGGACTCCGATGATCTCCGCCTGCGCGGCGTAGCTGACCCAGCTGGGCATGGGCAGCACGATGTCGGCCGGGCCGTCCGCGCCGATGGCGAGCAGCAGGCCGAACAGCAACGACTTGCTGCCTGGCCCGCACACCACCAGGTCGGGATCGGTGGGCAGGTCGCGCCTGGTCCAGTAGCCGGCGGCGGCCTCGCGCAGCGCGGGCGACCCCGCGACCTGGCCGTAGCCGTTGTTGCCGCTCGCGTCGGCCAGCCGGGCGCGCAGGGCCGGGTGCACGGGCAGACCAGCCTCGCCGAAGGCCAGGTGCAGGACCCGTTGCCCGGCGCGGCGTCTTCGCTCGATGTCCTGGTTGGCTGCCAGAGTGGCTGAGAGGGTAACGTGCATTCTTCTTTTTCCTTCCATCGCTCGGAACGTTCCCAGCCTGAGGCGGGAGAGGCATCGGTACAAGCGAGGCTTTTCGGTGCCTGGCATAAGGAGATCCGATGCTTGATTTGCGGCGTTTGACGTTGATATGTGAATTCGCTCGGCGGGGCAGCATCGCGGCCACGGCGTCCTCGCTCGGATACAGCGCGTCGGCGGTCTCGCAGCAGCTGGCGGCGCTGGAGCGGGAGGCCGGGGTGGCGCTCATCGACCGGACCTCGCGCAGTGCCGAACTCACCGACGCCGGGCGGCGGCTGGTCGAGCACGCCGAGCACATCCTCAGCCTGGTGGAGAGCGCCGAGTCGGATCTGTCCAGCCACGCGGCGACGCCGTCCGGGCGGGTGGTGGTGACCGCCTTCCCCACCGCGGCCGTGGCGTTCGCGCCCGCGCTGGCCCGATCACTGCGGCGGCATCAGGAGCTGTCGTTGCGGCTGATGCAGAGCCGGTCCGGGCGGGGCATGCGGGAGGTCGAGTCCGGGGAGGTGGACATCGCGCTGGTGGACGACTGGTGGGGGAGGGTACGCCAGCATGCCACGCTGACGGTGTTTCCGCTGCTCAACGACCCCTTGGTGCTCGCCGTGCCGCGCCGGCACCGGCTCGCGGATCCGGACGCGTCGGTGGATCCCGTACGCCTGCGGGACGAGTCGTGGATGGCGACCCCCGAAGGCGAACCGTCCCGTACGGCGGTGGACCGGCTGCTCGCCGACGTCGGGGGCGCGCCTCCGGTGGCGTGGGAGTTCGAAGGGCTCGGCACGATCCTGAGCCTGGTCGCCAAGGGGATCGGGATCGCGGCGGTGCCCGCGCTGTCGCTGGCCGCCGGGGTGCGCGGGGTGGTGGTCAGGGAGTTTCCCGGGGAGCAGATCGAGCGTCGCATCTATGCCGTCGCGCGGGGTTCCAGCGTGCAGCGGGCCTCGGTGGCGGCCGTACTCCGGGCGCTGCACGTGGCCGCCCGCTATCTCGCGGCGGATCTGCCGCATCTGACCGTCGCCGGAGATTAGTCCGGATATTTCATAACATCATCCGCTTTTCCGGGGACGCCCAGGCGGGGTAGACGTCCCCGGTGGCAGTAGCCGAACCGGCCGATCACCGTCCCGGTCGGCGGCTTGGCGGCCAGCGACGAGATCGCGATGAACGTCGCTGCGGAGTCCGACCTGGCCGTCAGTGTGCACCTGCCCACGGCTACCGGCCGGGCCACCTACCACCAGATGAGTTCGCAGAGCAACTACGTCGCCCCCGGTACGTCAGCGGGAACGCCAACCTGACCGGGGTCCAGGAGTTCGGCAACTACTTCTTCCTGGCCAAGTCCGCTGGGTGATCTTCGCGGACAATCCGATCGACGACCTTACGTCCAGCAATCCGCCGGCACACGTCCAGCCAGCTGATCACCGCGGCGCAAAGCCTGATCAACCGGGCGCATGCGCGCGGCATCACGTTCATCTGCGCGACGCTGACCCCGTTCCAGGGCGCCGGCGGCTGGACTCAGACGGTGGAGACGCATCGGGTCGCGTACAACAATTGGGCGCGCGGCGCGGGCAGCGGCTGTGACTCCTTCGTCGACTTCGACGCCGCCACCCGGGATCCCGGCAACCCCCAGCGCCTGCTTCCCGCGTACGACCCCGGCGACCACCTGCACCCCAACGACGCCGGCCTCCAGGCCATGGCCAACGCGGTGGACCTGAACTGGTTCGGCCCGCCCGGCACTCCCGTCCCCTCCGGAGTGAGCCTCCGCTCCCGGGCCAACAACCTCTACGTCACCGCCCCCGCCAACGGCCCGCTGATCGCCAGCAAGTCGACGGTCACGACCGCCGAACTCTTCGAGCGCGTGGACTTGGGCAACGGCAACATCGCCCTGCGCTCCAAGGCCAACAACCTGTACATCGCCGCCGAGGCGGCGGGCACCCAGCCACTGATCGCCAACCGACCGCCGTCGGCCCCTGGGAGACTTTCCAGGTCGTCACCAACCCGAACGGCACGATCAGCCTCCGCGCCCAAGCCAACGGCCGGTACGTATGCGCCGAAGGTGGCGGTTCCCAGGCGTTGATCGCGAATCGCACCGCGATCGGTCCATGGGAGCAGTTCGACCTGATCACCAGCTAGCCTCGGGCTTCCGCCTGGGCAGCGGGTGATCTGGTCGTTCACATGAGAAACGCTCTGTAGCTAACCCGCCGATGCAACCTCCAGGTTGGGTCTCGGCGGGAACCTCTGCTCCAGTAGGTTGTGCGGCGTGACGGATGCCCCCACCTATGACCTGGAACGCCTGCTCACCGGCGCCGGTGGGGCCAAACTCGTGGCCGGAGTGGACGAGGTGGGCCGCGGCGCCTGGGCAGGTCCGGTGTCGGTGTGCGCGGTGGTGACCGATCTGTCCGAGCCACCGGCGGGTCTCACCGACTCCAAGATGCTCACGGTCAAACGCCGAACCGCCATGGTCGCCGAGATCGAAGCCTGGGCCCTGGGCATCGGCCACGGCGAGGCCACCGTCGAGGAGATCGACACCCTCGGCATGACCGAAGCCCTCCGCCGCGCCGCCCGCCGCGCCCTGGAATCCCTGCCGGTACGCCCCGACGCGGTCATCCTCGACGGCAAACACGACTACCTCGGCCCACCGTGGCCCGTCCGCTGCGAGATCAAGGGCGACCTGACCTGCGTCTCCGTCGCCGCCGCCTCCGTCCTCGCCAAGGTCAGACGCGACACCCACATGGCCACCCTCGGTTTCGAGGCGTACGGCTTCGCCGACAACGCGGGCTACCCGTCTCCCGTACACCAGCAGGCACTGGCCGAATTCGGCCCCACTCCCCACCACCGCCTGTCCTGGTCTTACCTGGACGACCTCCCGCAGTGGCGCCACCTCAAGCGTCACAGGAACGCCCTGGCGGGCGAAGGACAATTGCCGCTCTTCGGCTAATTCCCCGGCGCGGCCCCGCTGGCCACGGCCTGTCTCGGTCCTACCTGGAGGCCTTCCGTAGTGGCGTCACCTTAAGCGGCGAGGGAACGCCTGGCGGACGAAGGGCAATTGCCGCTCTTCGGCCAATTGAGGGGGTGGCCCCGCCAGATTGGCGGCGGAGCCACGGGAACGCGTTTAACAGTCCACGAGTTCGGGCTTCTGGTTCAGGATCTGGGCCCGGGGGCTGGTGAACTCCGCGAGGGCGTCGGTGGCGCTCGGGTGGAAGACGGCCACGCGGTGGCAGTTCTGGAAGGCGAGCCGGATGCCGAAGTGGCGTTCCAGCGCGCCCCGCATGGAGTCGCTGGCCAGGCAGCGCAGGAGCTGGCCGCGGGCGGACTCGTCCGGCGGCGGGACGAGGTTGTCGGCGAACTCGGCGCCGCTGGTGGCACGCTGCTCGACCAGATCGCTGATCACCGACCAGGCGTAGGGAAGCGAGTCACGAACACAGGCCACGAAGGCCGCGTCGTCGACATCCCCCTCCCGCGCCCGATCGAGCAGATCGTTGGAAACGGTCAGCGACATGTGCTTCTCCTCTCAAAGAGATCCATCTGACTCAAAGAGATCGATCCGACGCTATGTCGGCATCTCAGCGCCTCCACCTGTCGGCGAGGCGACACTCATATCCGCCCAACGCCACGCTTCACCCGGCCCAAAGGAGATCGTTACACCCAGTGAAGTCCTAGAACCCCAACAGATTACGCCGCTCTCGGAGCCAGCACGGCATGATCGGCTCCGGTCAGACGATCCGCGCCCTTCACGATTGCCGTGGGTCCGGTGCAGGGAATCCGGGTCTGTCACGGTTGCCGTTGGTATGGCGTGGTTGGGTCCGATTCAGGCGATCCGCGTCCTCACGCTTGCCGCCGGTATGGCGTAATCGGGTCCGGTCAGGTGATCCGCGCCCTTCACGATTGCCGTTGGGGTCCGGTTCTGGTGATCCGCGTCCCTCACGGTTGCCACCCGGTATGGCGTGATCGGGTCTGGTCAGCTGATCTGCGCCCTTCACGATTGCCGCGGCTCTTGGCGCCGCTACGGCGAGGACCATCACTGGCGTGAACGGTGCCGGATAACGGCGAGTAACCCGGCACCATGCTCATCCGTTGTGGGCTCTCAGAAGTGGGCGGGGGCGGGGCCGTACTGGTGGTGGGGGTCGATTTGGGTGGTTAGGTCGGTACCGGTGGCGAGGTTGGCCCAGGAGTGGGCGTTCTTGAGGTGGAACTCGGCGGTCTGGCGGGCGAAACGGGGCCAGTTCTTTTCCTGGGCGTCGAGCGTGGTGAGCATGGTGGCGAGGGTTGCGAGGTTGGTGGGCTCCAGGTCGTGGAGGGTGAAGGGGTGGCCCTGTTCCATGGCGCGGATGGCGGGGGAGTGGGTCATCGTGGCGAGCAGGGCGTCACCGACGTGGTCGCGTAGGAAGGCGAGGTCGGCGGGGGACTGCACCTTGTTGCCGATGACGGCGAGGGGGACGTCGAAGCCGGCGGCGTACTCGCGGTACTGCTGGTAGACGCCGATGCCCTGGCGGGTGGGTTCGGCCACCAGGAAGGTGAGGTCGAAGCGGGTGAACAGGCCGGAGGCGAAGGAGTCGGCGCCCGCGGTCATGTCGACGACGACATATTCGCCGTGGCCGTCTACCAGGTGGTTGAGGTAGAGCTCGACTGCGCCGATCTTGGAGTGGTAGCAGGCGACACCCAGGTCGTCCTCGCTGAACGGGCCGGTGGCCATCAGGTGGAGGTCGCCGTCGCGGACGGCGAAGGTGTCGAGGAAGAAGGGGTCGTCGATGGTGGGCTGGCGGGAGCCGCGGCCGGGCGGGGTGGTCTTGACCATGGCCGCGGCCGAGGGGATGAGCGGGTTGTCGCCGCGCAGGTAGTCCTTGATCTCGGTGAGCCGGGCGCCCAGGGGCGGGGGCGTCGTCTCGATGCCGAGGGCGAGCCCGAGATGCTGGTTGATGTCCGCGTCGATGGCCACGACCGGGCCCGCCGTCGTCGCGTACCTCGCGAACAGCGACGACATCGTGGTCTTGCCGCTGCCGCCCTTACCGACGAACGCCACACGCATGAGCGCACTCCTGAGTGAATGTGAAAACCGTTTCCACTGTCACTCGGCATCATGCCACATCTCGACCCCCTGGAGTCGCCGTGGCGCCCTTACTGTTGTTGCCGCAGACGAAGCCGGAGGTTGTTCCAGGCCGTTTCCCCACCCGCCCACATTGGCACCGGACCGAGGAACTGCGGGGCTTCGCTCCCTCCGCTGCCATCCTGCGCACCGAGGGACGCATCGTCAGCAGGCCAGGCAAGGAAATCCTCGTCCGCAAGTTCAAGCGGTACGACCGGCACGGGTCCAAGCGCCACCTACGATCCCACCGCCCGGCGGGAACCTCGCCGACCCAGGCCGAGACCGCACAGCAGGACATCCGTCACGAACTCCAACTCCTCGACGTCACCACCGTCCCCGCACCCGCCGAGATCGCCGCCTTCCTTGACGTCCCCACCGGCACCCCGCTGGTCCGCCGCCGCCACCTCATCACCCTCGATGGCAACCCCGCCCAAACAGCGGACTCCTACGTCCTCTTCGAGCAGGTGCAGGGGACGCGGACCGCAACGCCCATGAGGCCATTCCCGGCGGCGTTCACACCGAACCGGCCCGCGTGCCGGCCAGAGCACTGCCCGAAGCCAGGGAAGTCTTCGTCGCGCGTATGCCCACCCCACAGGAAACCGAGACCCTCAACCTGCTCCCCGGCACTCCAGTCGTGGAATTGTCACGCACGATCTACGCGGGAGAACGCGCCGTCGAGGTGACCGACTTCCTGTTCGATGCAGGGTGGCACAGGTTCACATACGACGTCCCGATGGACTAATCGGAACAGCAACACGGGATCAGGGCCGCGCGTCTCACACCATGCGCACTTAGCCACATTGCCTGGCAGCTTCACGGAGTCCGTAGGGTCAATCGCCGGGGAGAACTGTGAGGCGTTGGCCCTTGGGGTTGTCCCTTGGGAAGGTCACCAGGCTCCCCATGCCCGTAGGGGGTGAACCGTCGGTTCCGCCTTGGGGGTTGTCCCTCGGGAAGGCGGCCAGGGACGGCAACGAGGGGCGACGACGAGGAAGTCACGGCGATCTAGTGCCGCGATCTCGCGCAGATCGGCACGCGGGCATCCGCGCTGTCAACGCCGAAGGACCCGACGAAGCCGGCGCCGACCAAACGCAGAGTCGGCACGCAGAGTCGGCACGCAGAGTCGGCACGCAGAGTCGGCACGCAGAGTCGGCACGCAGAGTCGGCACGCAGAGTCGGCACGCAGAGTCGGCACGCAGAGTCGGCACGCAGAGTCGGCACGGACGGTTCCCGGCCCAGGTGGGTGGCGCGCTCGTGCCGGTCCGGTTCAGCGTCGGAATCGTCCGGCGAAGCGGCTTCGTTTGCCGAGGTGGAGGAGGGTCCAGGTGCCGTCGTGGTTGCGGCGGGTGCGGTAGCGGTCGGGGTGGGTTGCTTTGTCGCGGTTGTGCCAGGTGCAGGCGGGGGCGAGAAGGTCCAGGTCGGTGGTGCCGCCCTCAGCCCAGCCCTTGACATGGTCGATTTCGGCCATGTCGGCGGGGATGGGACAGCCCTCGCAGTAACAGGTGGCGTAGCGGGCCAGGACGGCCCGCCGCTGGGCGGGCGTGGCCAGGCGCACGGCACGGCCCATGTCCAGAACGCGGCCTTGCGCGTTGGGCGGTCGTCGTCTTTGCCCTTCGGTCTGGCGTAGGCGGTGAGGAACTCGCGCAGGCGGGCGCCGGCC
Organism: Acrocarpospora sp. B8E8; assembly: GCF_039871605.1. Taxonomy (NCBI): domain Bacteria; kingdom Bacillati; phylum Actinomycetota; class Actinomycetes; order Streptosporangiales; family Streptosporangiaceae; genus Acrocarpospora; species Acrocarpospora sp. B8E8. The sequence goes on from NZ_JBDPLV010000071.1 coordinate 25,529, forward strand.
TCACGCGGCAGCCGGAACTCCCCCTCCACGCCGCCAGTACTGGACGGGCGGACCAGCAGGAAACGGGTGGCGTAGTCGGTGTCGGCGTCATCCTCCAGGGTGCCCGGGTCCAGCAGTTCCCGCAGGTATCGCCCGGCCTTGAGGATTTCCGCTGGGGAGGCGCTGTCGGCCAAATCCAGCAGGATCTGCTCGGCCAGCGCCGCCTGCGCGTCGTTGAGATGGGTGGTGACCTGGCTGATCGCGTCGGCCGACCCCTCGGCCAGTGTGCCGGAGGCGAACCGGTCCCGGACGGTGGGCAGGCGGGCCAGCTGGGTGGCCAGCCGGATCAGACGGGACGCGCCCGCGCCGCTCATGCCCGCCGAGGCGCGCAGCCAGGTACCGGTGGAGGCGTGCCCGCCGCTGCCGGCACTCCTGGCCTCCCCGGTGGCATGGACGCGCCCCACCCGGGCGGCGATCGCCGAGCTCAGCCCGTCCTGGGCGAACAGCAGGTCTTCCGTCTCGCCCACGCACACCCCGGCGGCCTCGGGCAGGTCGGTCATCGCAATCCGGGAGGCGAGCTGCCGGAACTCGGCCACCAGCACTCCCGAACCCACCGGCTCGCCCCAGGCCTCCGGCCCCGCCGAGCGGCCAGCGTCAGCCGAGCGGCCAGGATCGGCCGAGCGGCCAGGATCGGTGGAGCGGCCAGGGCCGGTGGAGGGGCCGGCGGCGGTGGAGCGGCCGTGGAGGAACTGCTGCCGTGCGTTCTGCTGCCCTGCGCCGCACGCGTCCCTGTGCGCGTCGCCGTATGTGTCGCCGTAGGCGTCGTGGGCGTCGTCGTGGGCGTCGTCGTGGGCGTCGTGGGCGGAACGCTGGGGCGGGACGTAGTCAGGGTCCAGCACCGTGCCCTTCAGGAACGCGGGCAACTCGCGTCCGCGGACGCCCTCCGCACGGGAGGAATCCCGCACGTCGATCGCAGACCCGAGCATGAAGGCCCCCCTCTCGCACCGGCGGATCCGAACAGCCACCCTCACGCTATCCAGCAGCTACGACATTTAGCCTTGATCCGCGACAAAACCGCAGGTCACGCACCCCGTGAAAAGATCTACCTAACCGCCACCCATCCGAAGAGCCCGCCCGTCTCCGCCATCGCCGTGTCCGGGGTCGTTCTCACCCACCCTCCCCCCTATTTGCTTCCGGGCTTCGCCCGGCCCCGCCCGCTCCCCGTGGCTTCGCCCGGAACCGCACTATCCGCTGGATCGGTGGTTCCGCCACCGAGCCCTTTGATTGCCTCGGGTTCCGCCCCCCTCGGCCACCGCCACGCCCGATCAAGGAGCAGCACACCAACCCGCGGACCCTCAACCCGCGAAGAGCAGGTCCTCGGCTCGCTTCATTCGAGCGTCCGCCCGTCCCTGCCATCGCCGTGTCCGGGGTCGTTCTCCCACCCAACCAGGACACGGCGATGGCGGGAACGGCGGACCCCGAGGGAAATGAAGGGTTGAGTGGGAGAAACCGCGGTGCTGTGGTTGTCGTGTGGGGATCCGCGGCGCTGGCCGGGACGGGCGGAGCTCGAAGGAGGCAGAGGGCTGGGTGGTGGGAGGACTCACGTAACGCTTGAGCCCCTGCGAGGCCTTGGGGGAGCATTCCTTTGAGCCTGAAATCCCGGTAATTGTGTTCGCAGTCGGAAATCAGCGAAAACGCTGGGGCGGACGGTCTTCAAAGGCTTCATTGGGGATAGAAGTGGACGTTTATTTTTCGATGTTTTGAGTGTGGGGTGCAGGGTAGATCTGGCGCTGTCGCAATGCGTCAGCCAATTGAGGCCGAAGGTCTTCACCCCCGAATTGGTGACAGGCGGTGAACGTCGTTAAGGGGGAAGTGTGTACCGATTCTGGGAAGTTCAGGCGGGTTGGGGGGTTAAGCGCCTCCTCGCTTTGCTGACGACCTTCGTGCTCACGCTCGTCGAACTAGTGCGCAACGTTTTCCCGAAGCGCGCGGAATCCATCGAAGACGTAGCTGGTCAGGCTATGTCCGATTCCTCAATCTCGGTCCGGCGTCCGGCCCTTCTCCCGAATTCATCGCAATCAACAACGACCTTCTGGACGGTACGTGAGGAACCGCCGCTACCAGCGCAACCGGTGCTGGCGAGTACCTCGCAGAACATCCAGATTCTGGAACACCCACGACCGGTCTCCCGCAATCCACTCCGGGAAGTTTCATCCTTCCGGGCGGTCATGCGGCTTTTTGAGGGATTCACTTTCGGACGGGTAGTCCCATTTAGGTGCCGTGCACCGCCACTAACGAAGTTCTTTACCTGAGTCACACCAGTCACGTGTTTAACAGCAATAACCCAGGGCATCAAAGCCCTTGAGAGCTTCAATCCCCCCGTAATTGAATGCGTGTTTGTTGATAGGGGATTGTCTATGTCAGTTGTGGCATTGGCTGAGCGGTGTCGGCGCACCGCCTCAGCGGTCGGACGGACCATGGTGGCGGCCGTGGTCATGTCACTGACCTTCTGCGCGGCTTTCTTGCTGCCTTTCATGGCGGCTTCCGACGCGTATGCGCAGCAACGGCCTGCCCACTACATGGACGCCTCCCGAGGGGCCCGCGGTGTCGTGGTCATGACACCGCACCGCCCCCTCTGGGTGGACGTGCGATCGTCGCTATGGAGCAACGCCACGATCAGCCGAGCACCCGACCACAGTGGCCCAAATCCAGCCTTCATGGGCGTCAAACTGACCGACCTCAACAAACTCCATACCTGGTACGCACACGTTCGCAACCCCGGCCAAACCAGCGCCATCCACAGTTCGACCACGGCCAGCCGGGCGGACCTGCCCCCGACGGCACGCCACGCGGCCTTCACCCACGCTGACACCCACATGGCGGCCTTCACGCTCCCCGGAGCCCGCGCCCCGCCCACCAGAACAGACCTCTAACCGCAGAAACCCGCGATCGATCCGATCACAGAAACCCACAGCCGGGACCACGCCATGACAGGAAACCCCGCAATCATCGCGGCGTCAGTCGGGCTCCATCGGCGGATCGAACCGATCGCAGCAACCACAGCCGAGACCACGCTGGAGACGAAACCACCGCGATCACGCGGCGTCAGGCGGGGTCATTCGGCGGATGAATCGATCGCAGCAACCGCAGCCGAGATCACGCCATGACTGGAAACCCCGCGATCATCGCGGCGTCGGGCGGGCTCCTTCGGCGGGTTCGTACAAGCGCAGTAACCACAGCCGAGACCACGCCGGCGACGAAACCACCGCGATCATCGCGGCGTCAGGTGGGGTCCTTCGGCGGTTCGTACAGACGGAAGACCCGGACCAGGGTTGGGCGCAGGCGTTCCCAGTCGTCGGCCATCGTGGTCCAGGTGAGCACGCTGGTGGTGGTACCGGTGGAGATGACCCGCCGGTACTGGTGGTAGGTGACGCCCTTGACCAGATGTGTGTCAGCCGAGGTCTTCCGCTGCTGCCAGGTGAACTCCCAGTCGGCGGCGGTGCCGTGCTTCGACGTCACCGACCGCAGCCGCAGCTTCTCGTAGTTCTTCACATTCGGATAGAGGAAGGCCTCGGCCTCGTGCAGCGCCGCCAGCGGATCGGTGCCGCTCTGGTTGGTGACTTCCACGTTCAGCTGGGCTCGGCCGTCCGGGTCGAGCCACCACAGCGAATACTCGGTCTCCTCCAGCCGCCACTTCTTCGGCACGGCCGCCCGCCATCCGGTGGGCGCCTCATACCACGACAGCTTGAGCCGGGGCGCGTCCACCGGACTGACCGAGGGCGTCGGCGACGCGGAGACCGTAGCGACAGGCGGCGGACTGGAGGAATACGCGCTCAGCGTCTCAGTGACACCCGGTTCCGGGCGCATCAACGCCCACCCGCCGACCGCACCCGCGAGCACCACCGACGCGGCCCCCAGCGCGATCATCCGCGTCCGGCTCCGCCGTGGCTTGACCTCCGGCGGCGGCGCGGGCGGCTCGAACTCGGCCAGCATCCGATCGGCCACATCCGGCGCCAGACGCCGCTTGGGATCGCGCGCCAGCAGCCCGGTGAGCAGCGGCTTCAGCTCCGCGGGCACGGCGGACAAATCCGGCCCGCCCATGGCCTGCCCAGGTTTCGCGCTCGGCCACACGGCCGCGGGCGGCCGCCCGGTCACGGCCAGATACAGACTCGCCCCCAGCGACCATAAGTCGGAGGAATCCCGAGCTCCCTCCCCGCCGGTGCGCTCCGGCGCGAGAAACGCGCTCACGCCCCGGGTCGCGCTCGCCGCCTCACCATGCGCAGGGGAACGTTCCCCCGTCCGGCCGGTGAAGGCCGGCTCGTCGGCGAGCACGCTCACCCCGAAGTCGGCTAACAGCACCCGCCCGTCATGCCCGACCAGGATGTTCGCCGGGCGCACGTCCCCGTGCCTGACCCCGGCGGCGTGCGCGGCGGTGAGCGCCGCCAGGATCTGCCGGGTGATGACCGCCGCGCGTTCCGGGCTCAGCGGGCCGTCGCTGGCCACGATCCCGTCCAGGGACCGGGACCGTACCAATTCCATGATGATCCAGGGTGTGCCCTCGTCCTCGGCGACGTCGTAGACGGCGGCCACGTTCGGGTGCCGGAGGCGTTCGGCGTGGCGGGCCTCCCGGGTGACGCGCTGGGTGAGGGCCAGCCGCCGGCTCTCCCGGAGCCCGGCGGGCAGGAGCACCTCCCGGATCGCGATGGGGCGATCGAGGAGCGTGTCGTGGCCTTCCCAGACGATGCCGGTGCTGCCCTGGCCGAGTGCCCGTACCAGCCGATATCGCTTGACGATCAGCTGACCCGGAGTTCCCATCACGCCTGCCTTTGCACACGGCAAATACCACTGGATGGGGAGTCTTCCATAACTAGAGGGGCGTACGGGACCTACTGCTCACTCCGTCATATCAGCGTGACAGGTTGGGCAACGAACCAGCCGCCACGTGGGCGAGCGTGATCTCGGAGAGCAGGCTGTCCTGGTGTTCGCGCAGCGCGCCCAGGACCTTCTCCAGCGGTTCCGAGACCCCGGGGAAACGCTCGTTCTCCTGGGCGACACCCTCGATGACCAGGATGATGTCGGCCAGGCTGATCTCGGTGGCGGGGCGGGCCAGCCAGTAGCCGCCGTCGGGGCCGCGCTGGCTGTGGATCAGCCCGGCCCGGCGCAGCTGCAGCAGGATGTTGTCGAGGAAGCGGCGGGGGATGCGCTGCGCGACGGAGATCCGTTCCGCGGGCACCGGCCCGCCGGGAGCGGCCGCGAGTTCGACCGCCGCGCGCAGCGCGTATTGGGTGCGGGCCGACAGGCGCACCAGCGGTCATCCGATCCGCTGGTCCAGGCCCCACCGCTGGCGCAGGGCGCTGTCCGCCACCCCGAACAGCACGTCCACCAGCACTCCGATGACCAGAATGACGATCATCGTGGCCAGCAGGCGGGCCGAGTCGGCCAACTCCCGCGCGTAGTGCAGCTGCTCGCCCAGGGACGGCTGGTTGGCGATGATCACCAGGATCTCGCCCGCCATCAGCGACCGCCAGGCGAACGCCCAGCCCTGCTTGAGCCCCGCCAGGAACGACGGCAGCGAGGCCGGCAGGATCAGGTGCCGGTAGAGCGCGACCCGGCGCAGGCCGAGCACGTGCCCGGCGCGCAGCAGGATCGGCGGCGTGTAGTCGACCCCGGTGATCAGCCCGTTGGCGATGGATGGCGCGGCGCCCAGCACCACCACGAACGTGATCGCGCTCTCGTTCAGGCCGAACAGCAGGATGGCCAGCGGGAACCAGGCGATGGACGGCATCGTCTGGAGCCCGGTGATCAGCGAGCCGAACGCGGCCCGGAGCAGCCGGACCCGCGACACCGCGGCCCCGACCACCACGCCGGCCAGGATGGCCAGCGCGAACCCGGTGATACCGCGGCGCATCGTGGTCGCGATCGCGTGCCAGAACTCGGCCGTGCCGAGCCGGGCGCCCAGCTCCTGCAGCGCGGTGAAAGGCCCGGCGAAGACGTATTCCGGCCAGAAACCGGCCAGCACCACGCCTTCCCAGATGGCCAGCACGATGCCGACCGCGAGCAGCATCGGCCAGATCCGGCCCCACAGCAGGGCCGGGATGCCCCGCTTGCGCTTGACCTGGATCTCCAGCGCGTGGAGCCCGGCGATCTGCTCGTTCAGCCGGTCGGGCGCGTCAACGGCCATGCCGGCTCACCTCCTCCTTGAGCCGCTCGGTGATCCGGCCCGCCAGCTCGGCCACCTCCGCCGATTCGGTACGGCGCGGGCGCGGCAGCCGTACCGGATAGTCCTCGATGACCTGGCCGGGCCGACTGGACAGCAGCACCACCCGATCCCCGAGGCGTACGGCTTCGCGGACGTTGTGAGTGACGAACAGGACGGCGAGGTTGCGTTCCCGCCAGATGCGTTCGAGCTCGTCGTGCAGCAGGTCGCGGGTCATCGCGTCGAGGGCGCCGAACGGCTCGTCCATCAGGAGCAGGTCGGCTTCCTGGGCGAGAGCGCGGGCCAGGGAGACCCGCTGGCGCATGCCGCCCGACAGCTCGTGCGGGCGCTTCTTGGCGAAGCCGCCCAGGTGCACGACGTCCAGGAGTTCGGCGGCTCTGGCCCGCCTGGCCGTACGGTCCAGGCCTTGCACGCGCAGCGCCAGTTCGATGTTGCCCGAGACGGTCAGCCACGGGAACAGGGCGGGTTCCTGGAACATCATGGCGATCTTGCGCTCGCCGGTCTCGATCGTGCCGGTGGTCGGGCGGTCCAGGCCGGCGACCAGGTTGAGCAGGGTGCTCTTGCCGCAGCCGGAGGCGCCCAGCAGGCAGACGAACTCGCCCTGGGCCGCGTCTAACGAAACCTTGTCGAGGGCGAGCAGGCTGCTCGCGCCCCGGCCGTACACCTTGGAGACGGCGTCCAGCCGGACGGCGGGCCGCTGCCCATCCGTCCGGCCGGAACCGAGCTCCTGAGTAGGAGCGGTCACTTGTCGGTCACCGCCGTCTCTCCCTTCGCGGCCAGGATCTGGTTCAGCACGGTCAGGTCGTAGATGCCGTTCAGGTCCACCGGCTGGAGCAGGCCGACCTTGATGGCGTGGTCGGCGCTGCCGATCAGGGAGGAGGCGATGGGGTCGTTGGTGAACTCGATGTTCTTGAACGCGGTGTCCAGCACTTCGGGCTTGAGCGGCTTGCCGGTCAGGGACTCCAGCTGCTTGTTCACGGCGGCCGCCGCGCCCGCGGGGTCGGACTTGATGTACGCGGTGGACTCGACGTGGCCTTCGATCAGCTTCTTGAGCAGGTCAGGGTGCTCCTTGGCCCACTCCTGCCGGACGATCAGGTGGGTGATGACGAACTGCTTGTTCGGCCACAGGTCCCGCTCGTCGATGAGGATCTTGCCGCCGCTCTCCTGGATCAGCCGGCTGGCGAACGGCTCCGGCACCCACGCGGCGTCGATGTCCCCGGTCGCGAACGTCTGCAGGGTCAGCGAGTTCTCCTGCGGCACGATCGAGACCTCGCCGCCGCCCTTGGTGTCGGTCTTGATGCCCTTCTCGTCCAGGTAGTAGCGCAGCGCCACGTCCTGGGTGTTGCCGAGCTGCGGGGTGGCGACCTTCTTGCCCTTGAGGTCCTCGATCGTGTTGATCTCCGGCTTCACCACCAGGTAGACCCCGCCGGACGCGGCGCCCGCGACGATCTTGATGGCCTGGCCCTTGGACTTCTCCCAGGCGTTGATCGCCGGGTTCGGCCCGATGTAGGTCGCGTCGATGGCCCCCGAGAAGACCGCCTCGATCGCGGCAGGTCCCGCGTTGAAGGTGCTGGTCTTCAGCGTGACGCCGCTGCCGAGCGCTTTGGTGAAGAACCCCTTCTCGACCCCCACCAGCGCGGTGGAGTGCGTGATGTTCGGGAAGAATCCGAGCCGCACCTCCCCGGTCGCCGCCGGCGCCGGCTCCCCACTCCCGGCCGTCGTCCCAGCGGAGTCCCCACCCCCGCCGCAGGCGGCCGCGAGCGCGGTAACCGCCACTGCGACCAACGCGGCCGCCACTCCGCGAATCCTGCGAGCATCCATGCGCTTCTCCCTGATTCCTACTAAATAAGTCGGGTTATCTGTATTCAAAGCGATCCCCAGATTTCCGTCAAGTTTGGTGGGGATCCGTTATCGGGCCGTGAGCGGCGGGAGTCGGGCGCGAGAACGGTTGAGTCAGCCGCAGGTTGCGTCGAGGGAGACGGTGTCGGCGGGCGGCGCCAGGGTGAGGGTGCGCTTCGAGGGCATCTCAGGGTGCGCGGGGGTGTTGATGGTGTCCTTGACCTTCTGGCGGATGAAGGTCCAGTCCGGGTTGGCGGTGCTGATCAGCGGGGGAACGAACTGGAGGCTTCGGATCTCGGTGAGCTTGAGCTTGGCGGAGAGCGTGACCAGGGAGGGCAGGAGGGACTGGGGGATGTCGGTGGAGACGTAGCGTTTGGTGACGGCGGCGATCCGTTCGAAGCCGCGCAGGACGGTGAGGGGGTCGGCCTGCTTGGCGACCGCGTGCAGGAGGCACTTCTGGCGGCCCATGCGGACGTAGTCGTCGCTGTCGGTGCGGGAGCGGCCGAACCAGAGGGCTTCGTCGCCGGTGAGGCGGCGGGTGCCGGCTTTGACGAGGCCTTCGCGGTAGGCGCCGAAGACGATGTCCTGTTTGACGGTGACGGTGACGCCGCCCATGGCGTCGATGATCTGGGCGAAGCCCTTCATGTCGACCATCGCGTAGTAGTCGATGGGAAGGCCGAGGATGCCGCCGACGGTGGATTTCAGCAGGGTGATGCCCCGCTGGCGGTCGGGGACGCCGGGGACCAGGGACGGATTGTCCTCGGCCCACTGATAGACCTCGTTGAGCAGGCCGGGTGAGTCGCCGCCGCCCGTGAAGCCGTTCGGGAAGGCGGTTCTGGCAGGGCCGGCGGGCATGGGGACGCGCTGTAGGTTGCGCGGCAGGCTGAACAGCATGGTCTGGCCGGTTCTGGTGTCGACGCTGGCGACGGTCATGCTGTCGGTGCGGGCGCCGGGGCGGTTCTTGGCGGCGTCGACGCCGACCAGCAGGAGGTTGAGCCGCTGCTTGCTGCCCAGGTAGTCGAAGTGGTCCCCCCGGTCCGGTGGGAAGGCCGACTGGTCGGAGAAGACCGTGGTCATCAGGTCGTGCGAGACGTAGGCGACCCGGCTGGCGTACGCCAATGGAGCCGTCACCACCAGGCAGAGCCCGCCCACCAGCCCGCCCGCGAACAGGCGGCGGGTGCCGTGCAGCGGTTGCGGCCGGACCAGCCGGTACGACGAGACGATCACGATGGCCCAGACCAGGGCGGTGACCAGGGTGGCCACGACGGTGGCGGTCAGCCAGCCGGGGCGTACCAGGAGGGCGAGCACGGTGGAGCGGAAGCTGGTCGCGACCGCGATGCCGGTCGCGAGCAGGAGCGTGTAGATCGCGGCGAGGGCGAGACCGGTGCGCGTGCGGCCGACCCACAGATGCGCGATACCCCAGAGCACGGCGGAACCCAGAGTCAGCCCCAAAGCACGCCAGAGGCTCCTGTTTCCGCCCATTCACACTCCCGGTCCGTTATGCCCCACTATGTCTACCTCTCAGGGCTAGTAACAGGCTAGTTGCGCAGCGTCACTCGCCCTTGGATGATCAACCGCACGTGTCATGGGTTGCGTCGAAACTGTCGATGTCGTCCAGGGTTTTGGGTGGTTTCAGGCCCTGCCAGTCGCCACCGAGGGCCAGGACCACACGCGGAGTTGTGCCGGATTCGATGCGGGATGTCGTAGTTTGCTGGATTTCGCGGAACAGGCGGGACGCGCGGGCCACGCCCACGGGGGTGTATTTGACCACCGTCTTCGCGGCGAACTTGGGAGCCTGCTCGACCCGGACGATGTGGTAGCCGCGCTGTTCCAGGTTGGCGGCGGCGATCGTGCCGAGGCTGGCGCGGCCGGAGGCGTTCTGGACGATGACGTGGACCTGGGACTTGGGGATCTTCTGCTCGCCGGTGGTGAGGTCGCGGGCGACCGTGTCGGAGGCGACCATCTTGAACAGGCGGTCGGCCTGGGGCTGCACCCATTCGACCCGGCCGGGGCTGGACAGCGAGTAACGCCAGGGGGTGGTCACGAACCTGATCTGACCGGCGGTGATGCCCTTCGCGCTGAGGGCGAGATCCTTCATGACGCCGACCGACAGCGCGGGATCGGTGGTGATCGACCGGGTGACCGCGTCGAGGAAGTCGAAGAGCAGGGCGGGGTCGGTCAGGGTCTCGCCGCTCATCGCCTTCTTGGCCATGGAGGCCAGGAACATCTGCTGGCGCTGGATCCGCCCGATGTCGGAGCCGTCGCCCAGGCTGTAGCGGGCCCGGACGTAGCCGAGCGACTGCTCGCCGGTGAGTAAGTGCCGGCCGGCGCTCAGCGTGAGCAGCGCCTTCTTGTCGGCGATGCCGGGCGCCGGCACGCAGATGGGTACGCCGCCCAGCGCGTTCACCATCTCCTTGAAGCCGGTGAAGTCGACCTTCACGAAGTGGTCGATCCGGATGCCGGTGAGGTTCTCGATGGTCTTCCAGGTGCAGCCGATGCCGCCGGAGTTGAACGATTCGTTGATCATGCCGATGTGCGCGCGCTGGCCGGGGAAGCCCGCGCGCGCCGGGCAGCTGGGGAGCTTGACCAGGGAGTCGCGGGGGAAGCTGATCAGCAGCGCGCCGTCCCGCTTGGGGGAGACGTGGGCGAGGATGATCGTGTCGGTGCGCTCGCCGCCGAACTTGCCGTAGCGGGCGTTGGCGCCGTCCCGCTTGTCCGACCCCACCAGCAGCACGTTCATCGCCTCGGTGGCGATCTTCACCGGGCGCGGGCCGAGGTCCGCCTCGGTGACCACCTGGCGGGTCACGTTGCTCGTGAGCGTCACGACGCCGGTGACCAGGAAGGTCACCACTCCGGTCAGGACGCCGGTAGCCGCGGCCACGAATGCCCATACCCACGCCCGCCATTTCGGTGCCGGGCGCACGTCGACAGCACTCACGTGCTCACTCCTGAAGGGGGGTCGGCGAGAATCGGCAGTGTAGCGACCGATCCTGAACGTCAGATTCGGGTCGCAATACCAGCACACACTTAGACGCCGAAAATTCAGGAAAAGTTGTGAATTAGGCGGGGGGCGGGCCGGTGCTTCCTCTGGGGTTGAGGCGTGCTGCCTGGTCTTCCAGGGCCGTCACCTCGGTGCCGTCGATCAGTGACAGCAGCAGTTGTGCGGCATGTCCCCCATAAGCGGGGATGTCGCGGCTCAGCGCCGTCAACGGTGGGCGTACCACCTGGGATAGCGGGGAGTCGTCCCACGCCACGATGGACAGGTCGGTTGGCACGGTCAGTCGCATCTCCTGGGCCACCGACAGGCCGGCCACCGCCATGATGTCGTTGTCGTACACGATGGCGGTCGGCCGGTGTGGTGCGCTGAGCAGGCGGCGGGTGGCCCGCGCGCCCTCCTCGCCGGTGTAGTCGGTGTGCACCGTCACGCACGATTCGAGCCCGGCCCCGGCCTCGCTGAACGCCCGATCCCTTATCGCGGTGTGCATGAGCTTGGGCAGCCCGGCCACCCGCGCGATCCGCCGGTGCCCGAGCGCGGCCAGATACTGCACGGTCTCCCGCACCGCGCTCCGCTCATCGGACCACACCGACACCAGCGACCCCGACGCGGACGGATCCCCGACCACCACGGCCGGCATGCCGAGCGACTCCAGCACGGGGACGCGCGGATCGTCCATGTGCAGGTCCACCACGATCGCCCCGTCGATCCGCCCCTCGCCCCACCAGCGGTGGTAGACCGCAATCTCGGCGTCGTGATCCCGGACCACCTGCAACATCAGCGCGCAGGACCGCGCCGCCAGCTCCGCCTCGAGACCGCTGATCAGCTCCATGAAGAACGGTTCCATGCCCAGGATCCGGGCGGGGCGGCACAGCGCGAGCCCGATCGCGTTGGCGCGGGCCCCGTTGAGGGCGCGCGCGGCGCTGTTCGGCCGCCAGCCGATCTCGTCGGCGATCGCCAGGATCCGGGCCCGGGTGCTCTCCGACACACCGGGCTGTCCGTTCAACGCATAGGAAACCGCGCCTTTTGACACACCCGCCTGCCGCGCGATGTCCGCGATGGTCGGTCTTCTCACACACCCACCTTGACGTTCACTGAACCGGTCTAGTCCCTGCTCGAACAGGGCACACCCTACTACGCCCCCTGATTCAAATGTCTCGGTGCCATCACACCTCATCTCGCCCCTATTGACACCCCTGACATGCAGATTTTACGGTCACGGTACTTATCCGGTTCAGCCACCCGTACGACGGGAAGGGAGTCGACACGCGGAGGCTGTTCGGGGCCGGGAGCGTGCTGCTTGCTGACGTGGGAGCGCTCCCACGTACGGTCCAGGAGAGGTGAAGGCACCACCTCTCACGGTCGATCCATCGGGGATTAGGCCTGCTGATGTACGGACCTCCACGCGGTCTGACCCGCGAGGAGGAAGGAGACAAGACGATGCGAAACCGAACTCGGTTTCTGATCCCGTTCGTGGTGGTCAGCCTGGCTGCCGCCGCCTGTTCGAGCGGAGACACGACGCCATCGACGCAAGGTTCCGCCCCCGCGGCGAGTGCGGCGGCCCCCGCCGACTCCAAGTCGTTCCCCCGGAACGAGACGCTCTACTCGAGCGGCACGATGTGGGGCCCGCCGGCCAACTGGAACCCGCTCCGCGAGTGGGACTCGGCCACCGGAACCAAGGGCCTGCTGTACGAGACGCTCTTCCTCTACGACGCCACCACCGACAAGTTCCAGCCCTGGCTGGCCGAGAGCGGTGAGTGGACGGGCGACAAGGAATACACCCTGAAGCTCCGCTCCGGCATCACCTGGTCGGATGGCAAGCCGCTGACCGCCGACGACGTCAAGTTCACCTTCGAGCTCGGCAAGATCGAGACCGTTCCCTATCACAACATCTGGACGTTCCTGGACTCGGCCGAGGTCGTCGACCCGCAGACGGTGAAGTTCACCTTCAAGGAGGCCCGCTACCAGCAGTGGGCCAACCACGTCTACCAGCGCGCGATCGTGCCCAAGCACATCTGGGAGTCGGTCAAGCCGGAAGAGGTCGTGGACTTCGCCAACGAGAACCCGGTCGGCACCGGGCCGTACAACTACCACAGCCACGACCAGGACCGGCAGGCCTGGGTGAAGCGTGACGACTGGTGGGGGATCAAGGCCCTCGGCAAGGACGTCAAGCCCAAGTACATCGTGGACATCGTGAACTCCAGCAACGAGGTCGCGATGGGTCTGCTGCTGCAGAAGGGCCTGGACCTCAGCAACAACTTCCTGCCCGGCGTGGCCAACCTGGTCAGGGGCAACTTCGGCGTCTCGACCTACTACCCGGACGCGCCGTTCATGCTGTCGGCCAACACCGCCTGGCTGGTGCTGAACACCAAGAAGAAGCCGATGGACGACCCCGCCTTCCGCAAGGCCATGGCGTACTCGGTGGACACCAAGCGCATCGTCGAGAACGTGTACGGCAACCTGGTCAAGCCCGCCGACCCCACCGGCCTGCTGCCCCAGTGGGACAAGTACGTCGACAAGAGCGTGACCGGCTCGATGGGCTTCAGCTACGACCCGGCCAAGTCCAAGCAGCTGCTGGCCGACGCGGGCTACAAGGACACCGACGGTGACGGCTTCATCAACAACAAGGACGGCTCGAAGATCGACCTGAAGATCATCGTGCCGACCGGCTGGACCGACTGGATGGAGTCCATCCGGGTCATCGCGACCAGCGCCAAGGACGTCGGGATCAGCCTGACCCCCGAGTTCCCCGACTACAACGCCCTGGTCGAGCAGCGCAGCACCGGCAAGTTCGACATGCTCATCAACAACGAGCGCCAGCTGTCGAACACGCCGGAGCGCTACTACGACTACGTCTTCAACATGCCGGTGCAGAAGCTCCAGAACACCGTGAACTTCGGCCGGTACGAGAACGAGAAGGCCTGGGATCTGGTCGGCCAGCTCGACGCCACCAAGACCGATGACGTCGAGGGCATGAAGGCCATCACCTCCCAGCTGCAGAAGATCCAGCTGGAGGACATGCCGGTCATCCCGCTCTGGTACAACGGCCTCTGGTCGCAGGTCAGCAACTCGGTCTGGAAGAACTGGCCGTCCGACGCCGCTGGCACGCCCAAGACGCCGCCCACCATGTGGCGCAACTGGCTCGAACTGGGCGGCGTGCTCACGCTGACCGAGCTCCAGCCCGCCGGCGCGTAGTCGGGACCTAGTGGATCGGGCGGGCCAGCCAAGGCCCGCCCGCATCCCCCGCCTGGCCAGGCTGGGGGACACATCCCCCGGAGGATGGTTTGCGACAATATTTCGGCCGGAAACTGCTTATCTACGCACTGACGTTCTTCGTCGCGGTCACCGTGAACTGGATGATCCCGCGGTTCATGCCGGGCGACCCGGTGGCGAGCATGGTCGCCAGGGCGCGCATCTCCGACCCGGAGGCCGTGGCGGCGATGCAGCAGTACTACAGCAATCTCTTCGGCTTCGACCAGCCGATCCTGGCGCAGTACTTCAACTTCTGGGGCGCGCTGTTCGCCGGAAATTTCGGGATCAGCATCTGGGCGTACCCGCTGCCGGTGGCCGACGTGATCATGGACGCGGTGCCGTACTCGCTGGGGTTGCTGATCCCGTCGATCCTGCTCAGCTGGTTCGTCGGGAACTGGGCCGGCGCGCTCGCGGCCCGGCGCAAGATCCTCGACAACACGGTGCTTCCGGTGGGGTATGTGCTGACCGCGATGCCGTACATGTGGATCGCGATCCTGCTCTGCTGGGGGTTCGGGGTCGTCTTCCAGGTGTTGCCGGTGGCCGGGGGCTACAGCTTCGCGATGCAGCCGAACCTGTCGTGGGAGTTCGTCGGGAGCCTGTTCCAGCACTGGCTGCTGCCGTTCGTGTCGCTGTTCCTGGTGGCGCTGGGCGGCTGGGCGATCGGCATGCGGAACATGATCATCTATGAGCTGGAGGCCGACTACTCCAACTACCTGGCCGCGCTCGGCGCGCCGCACCGGCTCATCCGGCGGTACGCCTTCCGCAACGCCGTCCTGCCGCAGATCACCGGCCTGGCCCTGCAGCTGGGCGTGCTGGTGGCCGGCGCGCTGGTCACCGAGATCGTGTTCTCCTATCCGGGGCTGGGCAGCCTGATCCTCAAGGCCATCCAGAACCAGGACTTCTTCCTCCTCCAGGGCACCTTCCTGTTCATCGTCCTGGGCGTGCTGATCGCCAACTTCGTGATCGACATCGTGTACGTGATCGTCGATCCGCGGACCCGGGCGGGAATGACAGGGGCGACCACATGACCACCACCGATCCGATCACCGCGATCACCGCGCCGGATCCGGGCACACCCCCGGTCACGGTGCGACGGGAAGCCCTCTACTTCGCCGTACGGAACGGAAAGCTCCTGCTCGGCGCTGGCATTGTCACGATATTTCTCCTCATCGGCATCATCGGGCCGTTCCTGGTGGATCGCCCGCCGATGGAGTACGTCGGCCAGCCCATGATGCCGCCGGACGGCGAATATTGGCTCGGCACCACCACCTTCGGCCAGGACGTGCTGGCCCAGTTCGTGCACGGCGTGCGCAACGCCTTCGTGGTCGGGCTGCTCGCCGGCGGCCTGGCCGCGCTCATCGGCATGGTGATCGGGTTCGTGGCCGGCTACCGGGGCGGCCTGGTCGACGAGATCCTCAACATGCTCACCAACGTGGTCCTGGTCATCCCGACCCTGGCCGTACTGCTGATCATCAACGCCTACCTGGGCATCCGCAGCGTCGGCATGCAGGCCCTGTTCATCGGCCTCACCTCCTGGCCCTGGGTGGCCAGGGCGATCAGGGCGCAGACGTTCTCGCTGCGCAGCCGCGACTTCGTGGATCTGGCCCGGCTGAGCGGGGTGCGCACGGGCAAGATCATCCTGCGGGAGATCGCGCCGAACATGAGCTCCTACCTGTTCATGACGTTCATCCTGCTGTTCGGCAGTTCCATCCTGATCGCGTCCTCCCTCGACTTCATCGGCCTGGGCCCGACCGACGGCGTGTCGCTCGGTGTGATGCTCAACCACGCCAACCAGTGGAGCGCGCTCCATCTGGGCCTGTGGTGGTGGTTCATCCCGCCGGGCGCCGCGATCACCGCCATCGTGGGCGCCCTCTACGTCGCGAACGTCGGCCTCGACGAGGTGTTCAACCCCAAGCTGAGGGAGCTCTAGATGACCCTGTCTGTGCAGGACTTAAGGGTCTATTACCGGACTCTTCGCGGTGACGTGAAGGCCCTCGACGGGGTCAGCTTCGACGTGGCGGACGGCGAGATCCTCGGCCTGGCCGGGGAGTCCGGCTGCGGCAAGACCACGCTCGGCAAGGCGCTGATCCGGATGGACGGCCGGATGAAGCTGGTCGGCGGCCGGGTCGAACTCGACGGCGAGAACCTGCCGATCGGGGACACGGTCAAGATGAACCCGTTCCGGTTCACCGAGGTATCGATCATCCCGCAGTACTCGATGAGCGCGATGAACCCGACCCGCAAGATCGGCCGGATGGTCCGCGAGCTGCTCGACTCGCGCGGTGTCACGGTGGACACCGACGAGCTGCACCGGCGGCTCGACCTGGTCGAACTCTCCAGGGACGTGCTCACCAAGTATCCGCTGGAGCTGTCCGGCGGGATGAAGCAGCGCATGGTGATGGTCATCTCCACGCTGCTCAACCCGTCCCTGCTGATCGCCGACGAGATCACCTCGGCGCTGGACGTGTCCACCCAGAAGGCCGTGGTCACCACGCTGAAGGGCTTCCGCGAGCTGGGCTTCGTGAAGAGCATGATCTTCATCACCCATGACATCTCGCTGACCAACCAGCTGGCCGACACGATCATGGTGATGTACGCGGGCAAGCTCGCCGAGAAGGCCCCCGCGGACACGATCGTGAACCGGGCCCGCCATCCGTACACGCAGCTGCTGATCTCCTCGCTGCCCGAGGTCGGGGTTCGCTACGCGGAGAAGAAGCTGACCGGCATTCCCGGCAATCCGCCCTCGCTGCTCAATCCGCCGGTCGGCTGCCGGTTCCAGGATCGTTGCCCGCTCGCCTTCGACAAGTGCCGGGAGGAACCCCCGGCCGTCGAGGTCGAGAAGGATCATTTCGTCGCGTGCTGGAAGGCATGATGCTGAAACTCCAGGAAGTCTCGAAAGTCTTCAGAGTCGGCGCCTTCGGCGGCAAGACCATGACGGCCGTGGACGAGGTGAGCTTCGAGGTCGCCCGGGGCGAGGTCGTCTCGCTGATCGGGGAGAGCGGCAGCGGCAAGAGCACGATCGGCAAGATGGTGCTCCGGCTGATGTCCGCCCAGAAGGGCACGATCACCGTTGACGGGGACGACGTCACGAAACTGGAAAAGCGCGCCTACTACCGCAAGATCCAGGGCGTGTTCCAGGATCCGTTCAGCTCGTACAACCCGATCTTCAAGGCCGATCGGGTGTTCAGCATGATCAAAGAGGTCTACTTTCCCAAGGAGCCAGACCGGATCTGGCAGGACAAGGTGGCCGCCGCGCTCAACGACGTCCGGCTGGAGGCCGGTCAGGTGCTGAACAAGTTCCCGCACCAGCTCAGCGGCGGCCAGCTGCAGCGGCTGCTGATCGCGCGGGCCTTGCTGCTGGACATCGACCTGCTGGTGGCCGACGAGATCACCAGCATGCTCGACGCGTCCACCCGGATCGATGTGCTCAACCTGCTGGCCGACCTGAAATCCCGCGGCCTCGGCGTGCTGTTCATCACGCACGACCTCGCGCTCGGCAACTACATCAGCGAGCGAACGGTGGTCCTGCACCAGGGCAGGATCGTCGAGTACGGCCCGACGGAGAAGGTATTCGAGACGCCGGAGCACGCCTACACCAGGAAGCTTCTCGCCTCGGTGCCGCAACTGCACAGGAAGTGGGAGGGCGTGTGATCACGATGTTGCACGAAGGCTGGGCCGTCACGGCGGTCTCCTCGACCGGGCAGTCACGCCCGGTCGTGGCGGGACTCCCGGCGACGGTGCCCGGATGCGTGCACACCGACTTGTTGACGGCGGGGATCATCGCCGATCCCTATCTGGACGACAACGAAGTCAGGCTGACCTGGATCGGGCGGACGGGCTGGTCGTACGAGACCGCGTTCGGCTGGGACGGGACCGAGGATGAGCGGGCCGATCTGGTCTGCGAGGGTTTGGACACGGTGGCCACGGTGCTTCTCAACGGGGTGCAGATCGGGCAGACCGCCAACCAGCATCGGTCGTATCGGTTTCCGGCCAAGCACCTGCTCGTGGAGGGCCGGAACACGCTGAAGATCCTCTTCGAGGCGCCGTACGCGTATGCGGAGCGGCAGCGGGCCGCGCTCGGGGACCGGCCGGGGGCGTACGGGCAGCCGTACCAGTTCATCCGGAAGATGGCCTGCAACTTCGGCTGGGACTGGGGCCCGACCGTGGTCACCTCCGGCATCTGGCGCCCGATCTACCTGCACACCTGGAGCACCGCCCGGCTGGCCGAGGTCCGCCCGCTGGTCACCGTCGCCGACGGCGTCGGCCAGGTCGAGGTGCACGTCACCGCCGACCGCGCCACCCAGGCCCCGCTCACCCTGACCGCGTCCGTCGCGGGCGTCTCCGAGCAGGTACGGCTCGCGCCCGGCGAACGCACGGCAGTGGTCTCGCTGACCGTCCAGGATCCCGACCTGTGGTGGCCGCGCGGGTATGGCGAGCAGCCCCTCTACCCGCTGACCGTGCAACTCGGCGACGACGTGTGGACGAAGGAGATCGGCTTCCGCACGGTCGAACTGGAACCGGACGCGTTCCGGATCATCATCAACGGCGTGCCGGTCTTCATGAAGGGCTTCAACTGGATCCCCGACGACTGCTTTCCCAACCGGGTGACTCGCGAGCGGCTGGCGCAGCGGTTCCAGCAGGCGGTCGAAACCGGGGCGAACACGCTGCGGGTGTGGGGCGGCGGGCTGTACGAGAGCGAGGACTTCTACGCCCTGGCCGACGCGCTCGGCATCCTGGTGTGGCAGGACTTTCCGTTCGCCTGCGCGGCCTACCCGGAGGAAGGGCCGTTCCGGTTCGAGGTGGAGGCCGAGGCACGGCAGCAGGTGACGCGGCTGGCCAACCATCCGAGCCTGGTGTTGTGGTGCGGCAACAACGAGAACCTCGAGGGCCACGCGGACTGGGGCTGGCAGGAGAAGCTGGAGGCGCGTAGCTGGGGTTCGGGGTTCTACTACGAGTTGTTGCCCCGGGTGGTGCGGGAGCTGGATCCGACGCGGCCGTACTGGCCGGGGAGCCCGTACTCGGGGTCGCCGGAGCTGGCGCCCAATGATCCGGCGCATGGGTCCACGCATATCTGGACGGTGTGGAACCGGGAGGACTACACGTTCTACGCGACCTACCAGCCGAGGTTCGTGGCGGAGTTCGGGTTCCAGGGGCCGCCGACGTACGCGACGTTGCGCAGGTCGGTCAGTGACGAGCCACTGGCGCCCACGTCCAAGGGGGTCATGCACCACCAGAAGGCCGTGGACGGCAACGGGAAACTGCTCCGCGGTCTGGGGAATCATCTGCCGCAGCCGTCGAACTTCGACGACTGGCACTACTACACCCAGCTCAACCAGGCGCGCGCGATGGTGTTCGGGGTGGAGCGGTTCCGGGCGCTGGCACCGTTCTGCATGGGCACGATCGTCTGGCAGCTCAACGACTGCTGGCCGGTGACCTCCTGGGCCGCCGTCGACGGCGACGCCCGCCGCAAGCCCCTCTGGTACGGCATGCGCCGCGCTTTCGCCGACCGATTGCTGACATTTCAGGACTCGTCCGTGGGGCTGGCGCACGGGGTGGACGGGGACACGCTCGTGCTCGTCGTGGTCAACGACACCGGCGAGGAGTGGGCGGGGGAACTCGCGGTCGTCCGGCAGTCGATCGCCGGGGAGACGCTCGCCAAGGAGCACGTCCCGGTCGCCGTGCCCGCGCGCGGCACCCTGGCCATCCCGCTGCCCGGTTCGCTGACGGCGGCAGAACCCGCCCACGAACTGCTGGTCGCCGTGCTGGGTGACGCGCGGGCGCTGCGTTTCTTCACCGAGGACCCCGCGACTGATCTCCCGCCCGCCGAGTTCGATGCGACCACCGAGCCGGCCGACGGCGGGCTGCGGGTCTCGATCACCGCCAGGACCCTCGTCCGCGAGCTGGCGATCTTCCCCGACCGACTCGACCCCGACGCCACCGTGGACGACCAGCTCGTCACCCTGCTCCCCGGCGAGACGGCCACCTTCCACGTGTCCGGAGACGTGGATCCGGACGCGCTCACCGCCTATCCGGTGCTGCGCTGCGTCAACGAGGCCCACGTGTGATGCCGTAAAGCCCGATATGGGATGGTTCCGGAAAAGTTCTCTTAACGGAGGGGCGGAACATGACGGTTCTGGCGATCGACATCGGAGGGACGAAGTTCGCGGCGGCCATGGTGGAGCCCACCGGGGTGATCACCGCCAGGCTGGAACTGCCGGTGGGCCCGGACGCGACCGCGACGCTGGCCGAACTGGTCGGCCGGATCGCGGTGCCCGGGCTGACCGGGGATTCGGGGCTGACCGGGGTGGGCATCGGGTCGGCCGGGCCGCTGGACGTGCTCGGCGGCACGGTGAGCCCGGTCAACATCCCGTCCTGGCGGGAGTTTCCGCTGGTCAAGACCGTGAGCGAGTTACTGCCCGAGCTGCCGGTGCGGCTGGCGGGAGACGCCCAGTGCATGGCGCTGGGGGAGTGGTGGCAGGGCTCGTACGGGAAGCGGGCTTCGGACGCGGGGCCGTACAAGACCTTGCTGGGCATCGTCGTGTCCACCGGGATCGGCGGCGGCGTGGTCGTGGACGGCCAGCCCTTCCTCGGCCCCACCGGAAATGCCGGACATATCGGTCATATCAGTGTGGATCGGGATGGGGATGCCTGCCCGTGCGGGGCCACCGGCTGCGTGGAGACGATCGCCAGCGGGCCGAGCATGGTGCGCTGGGCGCTCGACAACGGCTGGCGGCGGGCGGTCGAACCCGCCTTCTGGGCCG
This sequence comes from Acrocarpospora sp. B8E8, assembly GCF_039871605.1. NCBI lineage: Bacteria > Bacillati > Actinomycetota > Actinomycetes > Streptosporangiales > Streptosporangiaceae > Acrocarpospora > Acrocarpospora sp. B8E8. The sequence goes on from NZ_JBDPLV010000071.1 coordinate 46,572, forward strand.
GGCGCGCGGTCGACGCGCGTGCGTTGGCGGCCGACGCCAAACGCGGCATCCCGGTGGCCAAACTCGCCTTCCAGCGCGCCTCGGACGCCCTCGGCACGGCAATCCTCACCGCCGCCGCCCTCTTTGACATTGACAACGTTGTCATCGGCGGTGGCGTCGCCGCGGCGGGCCCGACCCTGATGGTCCCGCTGCGCCAGGCCATCGCGCGCCAGGCGGGCCTGGGCTTCCTGCACCGCCTGCGCGTGGACGCCACCTCACTCGGCCGCGACGCCGGCCTGTACGGCGCCGCCGCCCTCGTTCTCGGGGATCGACCATCCTGAAGGAGCAACCGTGAGATTCACCGCCATCCTGACCATGGCGTTATCGGCGGCCTTGATCGCCACCCCAGCGGCCTCAGCGACACACCAGAACGACGGCTTCGTCAAACGCCAGGGCGCTGACCTGGTGCTGAACGGCAAGAAGTTCCACTTCTCGGGAACCAACAACTACTACCTGATGTACAAATCACGCCTGATGACCGACGACGTCCTCGCCGACGCCGCGGCCGCCAAGTTCAACGTCATCCGCACCTGGGGCTGGCTCGACATCGGCAACCAGGACGGCAGCAACTCGGTCGCGGGCAAGGCCGACGGCGTCTACTTTCAGTACTGGAACGGCACCCGCCCCGCCTACAACGACGGCGCGGACGGCCTGGAACGCCTCGACTACGTGCTCTACAAGGCCCGCCAGTCCGGCATCAAGCTGATCATCCCGTTCACCAACAACTGGGCGGACTTCGGCGGCATCGATCAGTACGTCCGCTGGGCCGGCCTGGACAACCACGACGACTTCTACACCGACCCCACCATCCGCGGCTGGTACAAGGACTGGATCGACCACGTCCTCAACCGCACCAACACGCTGACCGGCGTCAAATACAAGGACGACCCCACGGTCATGATGTGGGAGCTCGGCAACGAGCCGCGCTGCAAGGGCTCAGGACTCTACCCGCAGTCGGCCACCTGCACCCCGCAGACCCTCACCACCTGGGCCGACGAGATGACCAGGTTCATCAAGTCCAAGGACGGCAAGCACCTGGTCGGCGTCGGCGACGAGGGCTTCCGCTGCACCGATCCCACCAGCTCGGACTGGACGATCAACTGCGGCGAGGGCGTCGACAACACCGCGCTGACCAAGCTGCCCGCCGTGGACGTGATGTCCTTCCACCTCTACCCGGACGGCTGGCTGAAGGACGCCGCCTGGGGCACCGAGTGGATCAAGAGCCACATCCAGAAGGCTCGCCAGATCGGCAAGCCATCGCTGCTGGGCGAGTTCGGCTTGCGCGACAAGGCGACCCGTAACGTCGTCTACCAGGAGTGGACCGAGGCGGTGCGGTCGTCGGGCGGCACCGGCTGGCTGTACTGGATCCTGTCCGGCATCCAGGACGACAACACGCTTTATCCGGACTATGACGGCTTCACGGTGTACTGCCCGTCGCCGGTCTGTCAGACGCTGACCAACGCCGGGACCGAACTCGCATATGGGCAGCGTTCGCTGCCGCCGGTCGCCGATCACGATGCCACGACTGTCGAGTTCGGCACCGGGGCGACGCTGGACGTGGCCGCCAACGACATCGCGTACCGGACGTATGTGAAGGCCAGCACGATCGACCTGGATCCCGCCACCGCCGGGCGGCAGACCAGCTCCGGGGACTTCACGCTGGTCGACGGCAAGGTCTCGTACACGCCTCCGGCCGAGTTCGCCGGGCGCGCCACCGCGCACTACACGATCAAGGATGCGGCCGGCCGCACCTCCAACGTGGCCGACATCACCGTCACCGTGAAGCCCAACCCGACCGGCGCGATCAAGCTGTTCTCCTTCGAGGACGGCGTGCAGGGCTGGGCCCCCGGCAACTGGCAGCCCGACGCGGGCTCGGTCGAGCAGACCTCGGCGTACGCGACCGACGGCGTCTCCGGCCTCCGGATCAACTCCACCGGCGGTGCCTGGTTCGGGGCGACATTCCCGGAACCGGTGAACCTGGCCAACAAGTCGCAGTTCAAGTGGGACCTGAAGACCGGCCCCGCGGGCACGTCGGTGGCGGTGGCCCTGCAGTTCGGGCCAGGATTCACCTGGTGCCAGTCCAACTTCACCTGGGCCAACCAGGACAGCGTCGTTCCCGTGGAGATCGATCTCACCTCGGCCATGTCCTGTTCACTGGAGGACCTCGCCGATGTGCGAGGAATGTTCCTGTGGATTAGCCCAGGTTCGTTTGACATTGACAACATTAGGGCTGAATAGCCGCTCTAGATCGAAGGACGCCACGTGGACCTGCTGACCAACCCGATCAAGGACTATGCCTGGGGCTCCCGCACGGCCATCGCCGCGCTGACCGGGCGATCCGCGGCTGGTCCCGAGGCGGAGATGTGGCTCGGCGCCCATCCCTCCGGCCCGTCGTCGCTGCCGCGCGACGGGTCGCAGCAGGCGTTGCCCGACGTCATCGCCGCGGATCCCGTGGCCGAGCTCGGGGCTGCCGTGATCGAGCGGTTCGGGGAGCGGTTGCCGTACCTGCTGAAGTTGATCGCGGTGGATCGGGCGCTCTCCATGCAGGTCCACCCGTCGCTGGAACAGGCCGCGGAAGGCTTCCTCCGAGGGGATCACAACTACGCGGATCCGTGGCCCAAGCCCGAGATGATCTGCGCACTCACCCCCTTCTCCGCCCTCGCCGGGTTCCGCCCGCCCGGCGAGGCCGCGGAACTGGTCGCCGCCCTCGGCCTGCCCGCCCTCACCCCCGTCGCCGACGCCCTCGCCTCCGGCGACGTGCTCGCCGCCCTCCGCATCCTGCTCGGCTGGCCCGCCGACGACCGCGCCGCCCTGGTCCAGGATCTGGTACGGACGGCTGACCACGACCTGGTCACCCAGCTGGCCGAGCAGTACCCGAACGACCCTGCCGTCCTGGCCCCCCTGCTGATGCGCCACCACCAACTCGCCCCTGGCGAGGCCCTCTACCTGGGCGCCGGCGTGCTGCACTGCTACCTCGGCGGCTTCGGCGTGGAGATCATGGGCAGCTCCGACAACGTGCTGCGGGCCGGGCTGACCCCCAAGCCCATCGACATCGAAGAACTCCTCCGCATCACCGACCCCGCCGCGCAACCCGCCGCCATCGAACCGGTGGCCGACGTCTACCTCACCCCGTCACCGGAGTTCCAGCTCCGGCGCTTCACCCCCGGCGACGCCTACCAAGTCCCCGGCGACAAGCCGCGCATCCTCATCTGCGTCGACGGCGTCGTAAGTATCCGGAACGCCGCCCAGGACGAGCTCAAACTGCACCCTGCGGAGGCCATCTTCGCCCCCGCCTCCGACGGCGCCCTGGAACTCTCCGGCAACGGCACGGTGTTTTGCGCGGAACCCCGCTTGTGACCGATGCTGGGTTCGCGATGCGCGAACCCATCGACTCCGACGTCGACCTCCACGTACCCGCCGAGCGCGCCGAACTGCGCCCGACGCCGTTCCCCGTGCTCGCCGCCATCTCCGCCGGCGGCGTGCTCGGCGCCCTCGGCCGGTACGGCATCGGCGTGGCACTCCCACACCCACCCGGCGGCTTCCCCTGGTCCACCTTCCTGGTGAACATCTCAGGCTGCCTCCTGATCGGCGTCCTCATGGTCCTGATCACCGAGGTATGGACCGCCCGCCTCCTACGCCCATTCCTAGGCGTAGGCGTCCTCGGCGGCTACACCACCTTTTCCACATATGTCCTGGACATCCACCAGACGATGACCAACGGCGCCCCCACCACCGCCCTCCTCTACGCAGCGGCCACACTCATCGGCGCCCTCCTGGCCGCCTGGACAGGCATCACCGTGACCGCCCGCCTAGTCATCAGATGACCGCCCTCCTCGTAGCCCTAGGCGCCGCAATCGGCGCCCCCCTCCGCTACCTCACCGACCGTTTCATCCAGTCCCACCACGACTCGGTCTTCCCCTGGGGAACCCTGACCGTCAACGTCACCGGCTCCTTCATCCTCGGCCTCCTCCTCGGCCTCCCCGCCACCACCCAAGTCACCGCCCTGCTCGGCCCCGGTTTCTGCGGCGCCCTAACCACCTACTCCACCTTCAGCTACGAAACCATCCGCCTATCCCAGGAAGGCTTCCGCTTCTACGCCACCGCCAACATCACCGCCAGCCTCATAGCCGGCCTAGGCTCCGCCACCCTCGGCCTCATGCTCGCCCAAGCCCTAACAACCTGACCCCGCCACTTTCTTACTTTGATGCTCCTTTGGGGCTACCCTTGCTGCCACGGCTACATCAAAGGGGGACTCAAAGTGGAGCCGACTCCTCAGCCGGTTCTGGAGAGGATCTTGGCTGGCACCGCCGCAGCCAAGTGCGAGACGGAGACCCTGGACTTCAAACAGGAGAAGCCCGCACTCAAAGATACCTGGCTTGATCTGGCCGAGGCGGCTGTTTGTTTCGCTAATTCGAGCGGCGGGGTCATCGTCGTCGGTGTGGCGGACTCCAGGTCGGGTCAGGAAGCATTTGTCGGCTGCGAACTGGACACGGCCAAGCTACGCGGCCGGATTCACGAACTGACCGACCCTGGGCTTCTCGTCGAGGTGAGAGCGTTCGAGTTCGCCGGTAAGCGCTTGGTGGAGATCGCTGTTCCTGAGGGCATTCAGGTGTACTCGACGACGAAAGGCTACACATATCAACGGATAAACACTGACTGCGTGCCGATGAGACCTCTCGATGTCTCGCGGCTTGCTGATGAGCGTCGTGGTTTCGATTGGTCGGCGAGGACGAGCGGACGACCGGTCGACGACATCGATCCGCTCGCTCTGCGGTACTGCCGGAGGTTGCTCGCCAGCTCTGTCGACCCTGCCCGGCAGCGATATTCGCGATTCGGGGATATGGATCTGCTCCGGACCATGCGCGCGGTCGCCGATGACGGCAAGCTGAGCAGGGCGGGGGAGCTGATGCTGTGCGAGCCGCGAAACGGGCCGGTTGACGCCATTGTCTACCTGCATAAACGAACGATGGGTGGCGAGCCGGACTCAATTTTGCGGGTCGGTCCGCCAATGGTGGTGGCTCTTGAAGACATATCTCGAGCTATCCGGGTCGGACAGAGGATCACGCCGGTGACTTTGGCCAGCGGCCAGCAACTTCAAATTGAGGACTATCCTTCGGCTGCGGTTCGAGAAGCCCTCGTCAACGCGATCATCCATCGGGATTGGCGCCTACAGATGCCCATTCGAATTGAGCACTCGCCGCAGCTCCTGCGTATCGACTCTCCTGGTCCGTTGGTCGCCGGGGTGACTCTCAGCAATATTCTCGCCGGCGGCTCGCAGGCACGTCATCCAGCGCTTGCCGCCGGGTTCCGCCTGCTGGGTCTGGCGGAGGATGTCGGACTGGGCATAGATCGGATGTATCGCGAGATGATCAGGTCGGGGCGGGACATCCCCCTGATCTCCGAGGACGCGCACCGGGTTTCTGTCTCGTTCCGAGGGCAGGCGCCGAACACCCGGATCGCGGAGTTCGTGGCCTCGCTACCCGAGGAGGAGCGGGACGACACTGACGCGATGCTCACCATCCTGCTGCTCTGCACACACCGCGCGGTCAGCGCGTCAGATGTCGCGCAAGTGATCCAGCGCTCGCCGGAGGACGCACAGGCGGTGCTGCTGCGGCTGGCCGCGGCACCGGCCAACATCCTTGAGCCCACTCGCGCGACCATGCGGTACCGATTCCCGGCCTATCGGCTACGGGCCGAGGTGGTCGCCCGTCTGGGCAGCGCAGTCGCCTACCACAGCCGGGCACAGGAGGATATCGACGCCAAGGTGATCGAGCACGTGCGGGACTACAGCTACGTGAACAATCGTACGATCCAGCGCTTGTTCGACATGAACGTCTATCAGGCCCGGGACATCATTCGAGACCTGGTGAGCCGAGAACTGCTCACGAGAACGTCCGAAGCGAAACGCGGAACAGCCGTACGGTACGGTCCCGGCTCGGCGTTCCCGCGAAAGAGCACCAGAAAATCAACGCCCTCGCCGAGCACGACCAACTAGTACCCTGGTCACCTCCTCGAAGCCGTCGCTGCTATCGGTGGTGGCGCAGTATTTGGGCAGGTCTTAGAGCACGGCCCCGGCATCTCGAAGTTTTGACCGGGTTTGATTCCTTGCGCGCGAACGGCCGTGCCTCCGCCGCCGGTAATAACTGATCCAATTCAGGGATGGAAACGGGCACGACTCCCGAAGATCGAGGTTCTCACACCAGTCGATCCGGGAGGAAGCCGTGCTTGTGGCCCTATCATCGCTGATCAGCCCGATCGAGAGCGGCAAGACAAAGGGATCGGTGCCCGATCGGGTGACCCGCGAGGGGCTGCTGGCCCGCTTCCGCCGGATTTCCGACCACCGGTCCACCCGAAACGTCCGGCATCCGCTGGCCTCGATCCTGGCACTGGCCGCGTGCGGGGTGGCCGTGGCCGGCGGAGACTCGATTATCGCGGTCTGGCACTGGGCCTCCGACGCGTGCCCGCAGGAAGTACCGGCCGAACTGGAGGTGTGGCGTGATCCGCTCACCGGGCTGCACGTACCGCCCGGCGAGCGGACCTTCCGCCGGGTCCTGGGCGAGGTCGACGGCGACGAGCTGGAACGCGAGGTGTGTGCTTACCTGGCCGGGCGGGCGCCCCGCGAAGCCGACGCACCCGGCCATCCCGATACCCCCGGTACGGCTCGGCCGGACACCGCCGAGCCGGCCGAGCCGGCATGGCCGAACGAGCGTGAAGCCCGCCGGGTCCGTCAGCGTGACCGGGAACCTCCCGCTATGGCGGGGTTGCCGCCCGGGGCGGCGGCCGATGGCAAGGCCATCCGCGGAGCCCGCCGCCCCGACGGCCGCCGTCCCCAACTACTGTCGCCGTTCTGCCACACCCGGGACACGAGGCTTGCTCAGCGGGCCATCGACACCAAGACCAGCGAGGTGCCCGAACTCAAGCCACTGATAGCCGGAGTGGATCTGGCGGGTACGGTCCTGACCGCCGACGCGCTGCATACCGTCCACGAGACCGCCCGGCATCTGGCCGAGGACCTCGGCGCGTACTATGTCCTGATTTTGAAGCACAATCAGCCCGCGCTCCTGGCCACGGCGATGGCCACGCCGGCTGATGGGACCGACGCCGAGCACGAGTGGGCCGGTACCGGGCACACCGAGATCGACCGGGGCCACGGCCGCGGCGAACGCCGCACCATCCGTACCGCCCCGCCGACGGCGTCGACTTTCCCGGCGCGGTCCAGGTCATGCGGATCGTGCGGCACATCGCCGATCGGCACGGCTCGGGCAGGAGTAAAGCGGTGGCCTACGCCATCACGAACCTGCCCGCCCACCTGGCCGGACCCGCCCATCTGGGCGCCTACGTCCGCTGGCACTGGGGGGTGGAAAACCGCGAGCATTACGTCCGCTCTCCGGGGGCCGCCAGGGGCGTTGCGTGACGTTGCGATAAACCCGACACGCGGCAGTGTTGTTCTACGGCAGATCTCCTTGGGTGTGCCGCTCGTTGCTGATAGATGTTCATGCAGCTCAGCACATGATCGGGGGGTCATTGGGATGCGAGCTTTCCCAGTGAGGTTGCCGTCCGGGGCGAGGTACTGGACGGTGCTGGATCCGGACCTGGCCATCGTGCCGTTGGCGGATTCGTTCCTGCGGCAGGTGCGGTTCGGCCTTACCTCGCCGTTCCCGAACCTCTCAACGAGCCGTCGCCCGGATTTTCTGGACTAGTCTTCCGTAGTTGCAGAGTCGGATTCTATTTGTGCTCTCACCCAAATCAAATGGGCTCCGGCTACTTTGTCGCCAACGGTGTAAAGGCGCAGCGCCGTAGCGCCTATGCAGTTACGCAAAGGCTGATCTAAAATTGCAAGTTTATTGTCCAATTTGTTAACAACTTCCCCTATGCGGGCGGGCTTAGATAGAGAGCCTCCAAGGCATTCCACCCGAAATTTAGCCTCCTTAACCTCTGAGTTTCTGTCGAACCCTACAGCCGCAAGGAATCGATCTGTGGCTTTTATGGGTCTGGCAAGGGGAAACTCCCCTGCGGTCCAGGAACCTTCTTTCCAGGGAGCCGCTACGATTACCGCACCTTCGCCACTACTCCCATCTTCAAGGTCGGCGTACGTCGTCTTCGCATATCCTTTGCGTTCCTCACTGCGAGGTCGCGACTGCAGTCCAATGCGTTCTCCAAGGGACGTTTCCCACTTCGCAAGATGCTTCTGATCAATCAAATTTTGATTGCCGTTGTCGATAGGGATACTTTTCGATGGGGACTCTGAGGGGTGTGGGTTGTCCTGAAAAGTTGAAGCAGGATTTGGCCTGTTCGAAAGTACTTCTTGGACTGCAAAGCCCAAGAAGACCCAGCCGGCGGACAAGAAGGCAATGCAGAGGATTGCTTTTTTGTTTCTCAATTTCATATGTCGGTGCCCGTGCAGCCACACGGCCGCTGCTACGGTCATCATAAGACCTGAGAGCGCGCTCGCGGGTAGCTTAGGCTGCCAAAATCCAACGATTTGCGTCACTATTGCTGCAGCTGCGGCAGCAATAGTGATGCGGTCCCAGCGCTTCCAACTCTTATCTGCCTTGTCGTTTTGCAGGTCTTCATCGTGAGGGGCCTCACCCGTTTGTCCCGTAGAGTCCTGATTGTTCTGTTGTGGATTCGTCTGTGTCACCCTTCACCTCCAAATCGGTGACAATGTACCGGTATCGTCGGTAAGGGTGCTGCTCTAATGAGAAGGTTACTCAAACATCCGACGTGGTTCCTTGTAACCATTCACACCTCCTGATCTTGGTGTCGCCGGTTTGATCGTCTCGCCGGAGTCCGGCATGATCGCTGTTCGTGATCGAGGAATCCGCGTCTTCGAGCGCGCCCTCGATGGAGGAGTTCGCGCG
>NZ_JBDPLV010000072.1:0-53785 GCF_039871605.1 Acrocarpospora sp. B8E8
TCACCCCAGTTGTGGCGGTGAGCGACGAATTCGAAGTCCCGGCCGAACAGCGGATGGAATCGGTGCGTCACCCGGACCCGGCGGTATCGATCGTCGGGATGGGGTGTAGTCGACGGCGTTGTCCAAGGGCAAGATCGAACGGTTCTTCCGCACCGTCCGCGAGCAGTTCCTGGTCGAGTTCGGCGCCGATGCCACCGCTGATGCCACCACCGCGGCGAGCGACCTGGACGGGCTGAACCGGCTGCTGACCGCCTGGATCGAGACCGACTACCATCGCCGCCCGCACACCTCCACCGGGGTGGCGCCGCTGCAGCGCTGGCGCGACGGTATAGGCGAACCGTTGCCGCGCCCTGCCCCCGCGCAACTGAGCGAGGCGTTCAAGTGGAGCCAGCAGCGCACCGCCGCAGCCAAGACCGCGCTGGTCTCCCTGCACGGCAACCGCTACCAGGTCGACGCCAGCCTGGCCGGCCGCCAGGTCGAGCTGGTCTTCGACCCGTTCGACCTGGATCGGATCGAGGTCCGCCATGGCGGGCGCAGCTATGGCCTGGCGGTCCCCTTCTCCATCGGACGTCACGCCCACCCCAAAGCCCGCCCCGAGCGCGACCCCGAACCTGCCACGCCAACCGGGATCGACTACCTGTCGCTGATGGACGCCGCCCATCAGGCCGAACTGGCCACCAAAATCAATTACACCGCCTTGTTCGACGACATCGACACCACCACGAACGACACCACCACGAACGACACCACCACGAACGACACCACCACGAACGACACCACCACGAACGACACCGGCCAGCAGCCTCCCGACGACAGCGCTGACGGCCACGACGTTCCCCAAGCGGTTCCCCCAGCGCACGCCGGGCAGGACCGATGACCGACGTCACTGGCGACAGCGCACAGGTCTGGCAGATCGCCGATCTCCTGGCCTGGTGCCGACGCCTGCAGGCCGCCGGTCCCGGCGCCGACCCCACCGAGGTGGCCGCCTATCAAGCGGCCAAGGCCGAGGTGATGGAGCGCATCGCCATCGCCAACGCCACCAATGATCCCGACCTGGCCGATCGCGCCGGCGCCCAAGCCGCCCAGCTGCGGCGCGCCGCCGACCACGACCATCATGACGACACACGCAAGGACTCGACATGATCGAACGCCTGCAAGCCCACTACGGGTTTTCCCGCATGCCGTTCGGCCGTGACCTGGCCCCCGGCATGCTGCACCGCCACCAGACCCACAACGAAGCCGTCGCCCGCATCACCTGGTGCGTCGCCGAACGCGCCCTGGGCCTGGTCACCGGCGAGGTCGGCGTCGGCAAAACCGTCGCGGTCCGCGCCGCCGCCGAGGCGCTCGACCCCACCCGCCACACCCTGATCTACCTGGGCAACCCCACCGTCGGCGTCCACGGCCTGCACCACCTCATCGTCGCCAGCCTCGGCGCCCGCCCCCAGCGCGCCACCGCCGCCCTGATCAACCAGGCCAGCACCGCGCTGGCCATCGAATACGACGAACGCGGCCGCACCCCGGTCATCGTCTTGGATGAGGCCCACCTACTCGACCCAGGCCAGCTCGAATCCATCCGCATGCTCACCAACCACGACATGGACCGCACCTGCCCATTCGCCTGCCTGCTGATCGGCCAGCCCACCCTGCGCCGCATGGTCAAACTCGGCATGCTCGCCGCCTTCGATCAGCGCATCGCCGTCCGCTGTCACATGGACGGCATGACCGAGTCCGAGACCACCAGCTATCTGCGCCACCACCTGCAACTGGCCGGACGCTCCGACCCGCTGTTCTCCGACGACGCCATCGCCCTAATCCACCACACCAGCCGCGGCAAACCTCGAGAGATCAACAACATCGCCATCCAGGCTCTGCTGGCCACCTTCGTCACCGGCAAGGCCATCGTCGACGAGTCCGCCACCCGCAACGCGATCGCCGAGATCATCGCGACAGAGTGAACATCCCCGCGCCACCAGCAACACCAGACCCCACCGAACACCCATTTCGGCGGGGTCGTTTCACGCCCGGCGTCACCACCGGCTATGACGCCTTCATGCTCACGCCGAACGTCGCGCAACAGTCTGGAGTCGATCTCGCAGAGCCGGGCTTGGAGCAGTGCATAGGTGGAGTGGACAGGGCAGGGTTGGCGAACGAGGTGTTATTCGGCGCCTCATTATTTTCGGCACCTGGCGGATCTGCAGGTCGACCATTCGCAGTCGACGAGAAGCGAGTTCGGACCCGAAAACAGATCGGCCGTCCGATGACCGCCACGCCTCAACAGGCTATGCGGTGGCGTTCAATCCGGACGGCACGACCTTGGCCAGCGGAAGTTTCGACAAAGGGATACGCCTCCGCCATGTGTCCACACCCACCGACCTTTACGCGGCCGTCTGTGCCCTGGCCGGACGGCCGCTCACGGCCGAAGAGTGGGGGCAGTACCTACCGGACGAGCCCTTCCAGTCGATATGCGCATAGAAACGATCGACCCCCGGCTATCGTGCCCGCGCGCTGCGCCTGCTGAGTCTGTTTCGTCGGCCGGTGCCCCGGCCGTCTCCTGTCGCTGGCCTCGTGCTGGCTCTCGATGGCCATTCGAGATCCAGTTTCAGAATCGGTAGTGCAAGACGGTCCTCCCGGACTCGCGATGGCTGCGCTGGTGTATGTCTGTGTGCCGCACCTGGGTCGATCCGTCGGTGGGTTGGTATGGTACTTAGCGTGTCGAGTGAGCCTTATCCTGCCTATGAGTTCATCGAGAGAATCAAGGAGTTGGTGTTGGAGTTTGCCGACATAGGCTTCCGCGCCTATGAGCGGTCGGGGCTATTAAAGGTGGGAATTTTATGTTCTCCGTTGTCGCTGCTCTTTGAACCGACTCCCGGCAGAGACGTCATGGCCGCACTGCAATGTAGTGCATCGCGAGCCTTCAGTGGAGACCGAACCGACTTGCACGACGTTTACTCGTGGGTGGTCGCGTCTGTGCTACGGAGCGCAGGGGCCTGCTCTCCCATGCTGATTGATATTGAGCACCCAGCCACGATGATCCCGGGAGAGCTCTCCGGCCGCTACATTGTTCCTGAGCAGGGAGCGGGCTACTTGCTAACGCCGGACGACGTGGGCTTTGCCGCCGCGAAGGAGTTATTCGGGCATCTGGTTATGTTCGAGCTTCTAGTGCATTCGCTAACTTCGTTCTGGCATCCGCAGTCGAACTTGCCTATGCACGACCGCTACGACCCAGAGCGCCTGACAGATCAACGATGGGCTGAGGACATCGCCAGGCTTCTGCCCCCGGGCGCTTCGTCAGAGGAAGATATTTTCTTTCAGCGCGACAGCACCGAGTGGTTCTACTATCGAACCGGCGATGGGGGCATCGCCGTGGTGGAGTCCGCAGAGGTTGCCAGCTTCCTTCAATTGTCGAGAGCCGATCCATCTGAGGAGATCGCCGGGGTCAATGGATTCCTATATACAGGAAAGCAATTCCACAACTACATTCCGCGCGACGCGATCCAGATCGCAGATCGCATTCTAAGGCAAGAAGGGGCGCTGGTGAACAGCAGCAGTCCTGCGACCAGCGCCAGCGTCATACCGCTTGAGAACGGAGCGATCTTCTCGAAGGGCAACCGCGCTGTTCTGCTGCGATACGAAACGGGGATCTCCGGTTTCATGCGGGAACGCTCGCTAGTCCTCGAACGTAACCAGCTTGAGCAAGAACGACTCTTCCCGCCCAGCGAGTTCTCCTGGTCGGAGGGGATCGATGGTGGAAGATTCGAGCGACTAATCTACGATTTGCTGGAGTGCGAACCCGGCGTGCGCGAGGTCCGCGCCATCGGCACATCCCGCGAGCGTGACGGCGGCCGCGATCTCATCGCCTACTGGGTCACACCACCTTGTCCCGGAGTAGCAATCGCTGACGGTGAAACACCGGCAAGAGAAAGGCGCGTTATTATTCAGTGTAAAGCACGTAAACGCAGCGTTGGCCGTTCCGATCTCGGTGGAGGAATTCTGGACACCCTATTCAAGTACCAAGCTGAAGGCTACTTTCTCGTAGTATCTAGCCAGCCTGCAGTGGCCGTCATCGACCTACTAGACGAAGTTGGACGCCGGGGTGACTATGTCACTGGGTGGTGGGGCCGAACAGAGATCGAACAACGTCTCCGACGCAATCCGCAGATCCTCAAGCGCTATGCAGATATCGTCCGCCCTGTTGCGTAGTTGCACCCACCTTAAGGAAAGCGGGCGCACGCCGCCGCCGGCTTCCTGGACGAGGACGCCTCCCGCCCGCGCTGGCCAAGGGTGCGTTGCCACGCCCGATCTGCCCCGTCAAACTCGATCTATGGGTTCGGCGTGCACTCGTGCCGTCCGCCAGGCCGACGCCCCCGGTGCCCAGATCATCGGTGGCCTGATTTGCGACGTCGCTTTAATTCGCAACCGTCGGTGCGAAGAGCATGCACCAAGAGCTCGATGCAGCCTACAGCGGCGTGATCAATCAAGTGGTCGACAGCCTCTCAGGAATCCGCTCATCACCGTTCATCGCAAGGCGCCCGTAGCACGATGGGAGATCGAGTGCCCTTTCTCTGCGTAACCTGATGGCTCCTCGGCCAGTTAATCTCTGTGAAGACGAACGGCCCCGGCGCTCTCATCCATCGAGTGCCTCGCTTGTACGGATAGCGATATAGATGTATCGCCATCGTTCCTTCGTGCGTGGGGGTTCGCCGCGGAACTGGATCGCGCTGAGCATTCGGACGTCGGCTTCGGGGAGGCCTTGCTCGTCGGCGAACTCGCGGAGGCTGGCGGGTATCTCGGTGCTGGCGGCAGGCAGAAGTTTGCGTCCGAGTAGGTCGGACATGGTCACGCCGAGTGCTTGGGCGATGGCGTAGAGCGTTTCGGCGGAGGGTCTTCTGGCCTTAGGGTCGTTCTCCAGGGCGGACAGGTAGCCCTTGCTCACGCTGGCGTGTTCGGCGAGCTGGCTGAGGTTGAGCTGACGCTCGTGGCGGTATCTGCGGATCCTGCCGCCGATGCTGTCGCCGGTATCGCGGGTCGGGTTCGTAGGGTCGGAGTTAGCGTCCACGGCTTGTCCTTGGCTGGTTGGCGGGTGTGATCAGCGCGAGGACACGCATGTGTTGTTCTCCTCGTTGGTCTGTGTATGGATAAAGTCCTGCGCTGACACGTACCCGCCCGTTGGCGGTGTTGATCAGGGTGCCGAGCGTGGTCGTCTCCTCCACGAGTTCGCCTTCGAGAGCGCGGCAGAAAGGGCTGTCGTCGGGTACCGACTTGTACTTCGGCACGAATGGCCACTGGCCGGTGGCCTGCACCCACTGGACCCGCAGAGTGGGTTCGGCGTGTGGGGCACTGGGCTTACACGTGGGTTCCAGTGCGATGAGCATGGTCGGCTCGGGGTGCAGTGCTACCACGTGGCGGGCGGTAGCTTCCAGGCTGGCGTCGTAGCGGGTGGCCAGGTCCGCTACGAGCTGCATTGTGCGGGCGTTGCCGACCAGGTCGGCAAGGAAGGAAGTCCGGGGAAACAGCAGTTCAGCGGCTCCGATGTCGCATAGCGCCTCAAGGCCGGGGTTGCGGATCTGCGTCACCTGCGGTGGGGTGGCCGGGTCGCACCGGTACTCCATGACGATGCCGAATCCGGGCAGGTACGTGTGTTTGACCTCGTGGAATGCGGTGAACCGTTTCTTGCCCCAGCAGTCTCCCGCGCGCAGCGTCATCACTAGGCCGTTTGGCCCGGGCACGAGGCAGCCTGCCCATGGGATATCGCTCTCTTCGATTTCGACGATGTCGCGCATCGAGGCGATGATCTCGTGGCGGATCGGCGGCTGCATGTCCAGCTCGTCGAGGGTGCGCTGGGCAAGCTGGATGACCAGCTGGGCGTCCGGGATTCCGGGGAAGTCCTGCCGGGCCAGTTCAAGCTCGGAGAGCTGCATCGACGTCATGTTCATGGGAAAGCGTAGCGCGTTCTCGATCGGGAACGCTATGATCGTTCCCGATCAAGAACGACTCGACCACTCGCGTGAACGAAGGGGCAGATCATGACGGTCAATGTCGGGGGAATCGAAGTGCTCGCCGAAGGCGAGGTGGCCGACGCGGAGTCGGCTACGCAGGATCACGGCCACCGCCGCGTGGTGGCCGTGGACAACAAGGACAACGGGGACACTCTCCGGCTGCGCGTCCCGGTCACGGCGACGATCGCGTCCGTGATCGAGGCCATGTACGCGCAGTTTCGGATCACCCGGGAGACCGACGACCGGCTGACCTGCCGCGGCAACGGGGAGGACGCGTACCAGTACGCCACCCGCACGCTCGCCCAATACCTGGACGAGGCCCACTGCCACAACCTGCACTGGGCGTTCGTCAGCGGCACTGGTGGAGCGTGACCATGCCCACTGAGGTACCCGCCGTCGCCGACGCGGAGATCGCCGCCGCCGTGTTCACCGACCACCTGGCCCGGATCGAAGCCGCCGAGCAGGCCCGGGCCAACGGGTGGCACTTCACGCGGCTCGACCCACTGCACGCCGTGGTGACGGTAACCGCAGTCCGGCCGTCGGGCGAACGAGACACCTACCACGTCAAGCTGGGCGGGGAGTACTACGACACGTACCCGCCGACCACGGCGTTCGTCTGCCCGCCCCGCCCCGCCCTCGCTGACCGGCCGGCCCGCGAGGGCTGGATCGAGGCCCCGCAGGGCAGCCGGTGGCTGCCTACCCTGAACTCACTCGAATGGTTCGCGATCCACGCCGCCTACTCCTTCCCCAATAGCGTGGCCAACGCCCCAGATGGAGTCCCACGGCAGCTGGTGTGCTGCTCGATGACGTTCGAGTACTACATCTCCGGCCACAACCCGACCCCCGGACAGCGCTGGCAGCAGGGCCGCCACACCCTTGGCGCGACCCTCACCCGGATCCAGGACGCCCTCACCAGTCCCAGCTACCAAGGTCCGTCCGGTGTTGTCGATCCCTGAGCCGGTCTGGAACACCCTGCTCCAGGCCTTCGCGACCGCGCCGGCCGGCCACGAGCGGGTGGCCTACCTCGATGGCTTCCGATACCGCGACAGAACCGGCGCCGTGCAAGGCGTGGCGACCACGGTCACCGTGCCCGACGCCGTAACCAGTCCAGGCAACTACGCGGTCAGCGCTGCGGCTATGGCGCAGGCAGGAGATCATTTCGACATCCTCGGAGTAGTCCGGCTCGCCCAGGTCCACAGCCACGCAAACCGGCACGTCAGCCATTCGCACGAGGATGACCGGCGCGCCTACAGTCAGCTCGACGGCGCGCTGTCGCTGGTTCTTCCCCACCACGCATCCGGACGCCCCACGCCCTGGCAGTCCGGCGTTCACTTGCGAGAGCCGACCGGCTGGCGCCGGATCGGCGCAGACGAGGTCGACGACGTCGTACGGCTGATCCCGGGCCTGATCGATCACAGGAGTACATCGTGGAACGCATCTCCGACCGGCATGAGGGCGACATCGGTGGGCGACTCGAACCGTTCGGCCAGGTCCGATC
Source organism: Acrocarpospora sp. B8E8 (assembly GCF_039871605.1). NCBI lineage: Bacteria > Bacillati > Actinomycetota > Actinomycetes > Streptosporangiales > Streptosporangiaceae > Acrocarpospora > Acrocarpospora sp. B8E8. Next base: position 7,495 of record NZ_JBDPLV010000072.1, read on the forward strand.
GGTGGCCGTGGCCGTGGTTGTGGCGCCCTGCGCGGCGCACCTAGCCGCTACCCAGCACACGGCGTGGATGCTGGTCAACTTGCTCGCCCGCGCTGTCGGCGTGGTCGACACCCTTCAAGTCGTATGCCCTGCCCGGGTGCCGCTGGCCGGGCGGATCGTCCCCCTCGCCCCTCGCGACCTACCACTGGGCGACGCTCTCGTGCATGGCGCACGAGCCATCGGCACGGCTCCCGTCCAGCATGCGGCAGCATCGGCCGAAACCGATGTCGTACTTGTCGTCGGACCCGGCGCGGACGGTCGCAACGACAAGCACGTGCACCGGCGGTTCGTGACCGGGCACGGCTGGTGGGGCGGCGTCAGCGACCAGCCGTTTCCATACGCGGACGACGCTACCCCCCTGCCCTACGGTCCATACGTTGCTGCTGCGCTGGCCGTCGGCGAGATCTACCTCAAAGCCCGGCTACCTCAGAATGTCACGCAGTCCACCACGGCGTACGGCTGGGACTGCTGGACTCAGACGCTCGCCACCCAGCTCGTACCCGGCGCGCCCACCGACCTTGCTGGGCTTGATCTATCCGGTACCGCACTGGCGGGCGTCGGCGCCGTCGGCAGCACCTGGGTCCACGCACTATGGGCCACACCAAACTTGGTCGGCAACGTCATCCTCGCCGACGCCGACCCCAAGGGCGTCACCACAACGAACCTGAACCGCTGCCCTATCTACGGCTGGACCAGCCTGGGAAAGGCTAAGGCACCGGAAGGCGGCCGCATCGCCGGGGACGCATCGATCCGCTGGCACCCGCACGACGCCCGGTTCGAGGACCTGGACCTCACCCCGAGCCTGCTGGTCTCTGCGGTCGACACCAACCGCGCCCGCCTGGCCCTGCAGAGCCGCTACCCACCGCTGATCTTGTCAGGCAGCACCCTCGACCTAAGGGCCGAGGTCCTGCGCGCAGGACCTCCAGAGGTCAACGTCTGCCTGCGCTGCTACAACCCGCCCGAAGCGTTCCTGGGTGACGATGAGCTGCGCACCCGGACGCGCGATGGAGGCTCGCAGGCCGTCCAGGCGTTGGCCGCTGAAACGGGCGTCAATGAAGCCGACGTCCAGCGCTGGCTCCACCGTGGCGAATGCGGCGAGGTCAGCACACGACTGCTCGACACACTGCGCAAATGGGAACCCGATCCACCCTCACGCTTCGCGGTCGGGTTCACCTCGGTCATGGCTGGCGTCATGCTCACGGCCGAGACGATCAAGACGCTCATATCCCAACCGATGACGCCCACAACACCGGAAGCCAACCAAGCGACATTCCAGTTCCTTCAGCCCACCGCCAGCGTAAATGCCGCCGATCGGCTCGCCCGCGATCCCCGCTGCCCCGCGTGCGCCCCAACCAACCCGGCAATACGGGTCTGGCAAGCCCGGCGAGAACAGCTGCAAACCACGACCAGGGCTTGAGACGGCGTACTGCACGTCGACATGACAGAGGTTGGACGGTGGCCGAAGTTGCCGAGTTCGTTACCGTGGGCTGGGACTAGAGGGCATCCACCGTCTCGAGCATCCCGACAGCTTCAGGGTCCTCAGAGCCTCGCGCAGGCCGGTATCTGTCAATGGCCGTGTAGCTCTGGTTCTTCCGCAAATTTCGTGGTGAATCACGGGCGGTGAGCGTTGAAGCGGGAGATGGCTCGGCCGGCGAAGACGCCGAGTGTGATCACGATCGCGTTTCGGCAGAACGATCGCCTGGCAAGGGGCAACGAAGCGCCGGTAGGCCGGCTGATTGTCGAGATCATGCCGCCTACCAGGAGCTTCGCTGCCTGCGCACTCTCTCACGAATGCCCTGAATACCTCCAATATCCAAGAGCTCCTCCTCACCGGCATCCGTCGGACCTGTGGCGGCTGCTTCTCCCCTAGCTGGCCGAGATCACCATTGATCAGGTGAAACGACGCGCGTGAACCCTCGTGCTTACCGTGACGGCGGCAGATCGTCCCCATGGTCAGCCGACCAAGGACTACTGTTGCCCGGGCACAGCGATGGAGTGAGATATTCGAGTCGATGCCGTAGCATCCGATCTAGTAGCCCACGTGGCCAACAACCTTCGAAGTGATGCGTGCGGAGGATGCCGTTCAGATGGACTGCAATGCTGCAGTGCCCCGGCCCACGCCACTCCGTACTCGAGCACAGGTTGTTGACCTCCGGTTCGCCTGCTCGCCAACTATCCCCTGGCCTCAGCACAGCGTCTCTACGCGGGCAACAGACTTCGGTCTTCCACCGGGATCTGATCGCCTGTGATCGGCCGGTACACGATCTTCGACCTTCTAGGTACGTCGGCACGCACCCGGTCCCTCGCCGACCCCCGAGTAGTCCGTACGATTGCCGGGCTTGTCCGAGGTGGCCTCGTCCCAGCTATGCCGACCGACGCGGTGCTCGCAGCGGCATGTCTCGGTGATCCGGTTTCAGCCATCCGTCGCCTCACCGACGCTGGAGTGCTGCCTAATGAGCTGCCAGAAGAGCAGCGTCGGGCCTTGTCGGTGCGCCTGTCGCTGGAGTCGGCTGAACTGAGCACGCGAGGGGTTCTTGCGAATCCCGGTCGCGTTGCGGTCTTCCTTGGACTCCCGGAGGCCCACAGCGACAAGGCGGCGGCCCTGCCCACCGAGGCCGTTCCGGCATACGGACTGTTTCCTCATCAACGGCGCGCCGTCGCGCAAGCGCGGTCGCTGCTAAGGAAAGGCAGGACCCGCCTTCTGCTGCACATGCCGACGGGGTCTGGGAAGACCCGCACGACCTTGAGCATGGTGTGCGACATTCTTCGAGAACAGGAGGGGCGACCGGTGCTCTGGCTCGCCTCCACACGCGAGCTTCTCGATCAGGCCGCGCGGGAGTTCCACCGCGCCTGGGGCGCACTGGGTAACCGGGAAGTCCCCATCCGGGCCGCATGGAGCGGTCAGGAGTGGCGCAGCGATGACCTGACAGACGGTCTCCTCGTGGCAAGCCTGCAGACGATCTACGCACGTCGAGCCGAGCCCGGGTTCCTCCGCAACCTTGGACGCCGGGTAGGACTGATCGTCTTCGATGAAGCTCATCAAGCTATCGCCCCGACCTACCGGCAGGTCGTGCAACAACTGTCCGTGGCCGGGCAGCCGATCACGCCCATCGTTGGCCTGAGCGCCACACCGGGGCGTACGTTTGTCGGTTCCTCCGCGGACGAGGAACTCGCGGCATTCTTCGAGCACACCAAGATCGAGCTAGACACTGCTGCGGATGGCGGCGCAGCTGGCCCTGTTAAGTACCTAATACAGCAGGGCTATCTTGCCGAGCCTGAATTCCGCCTGCTGGGTGAGCTGCCGGACGTCGAGGACGAGCCGTCAGCCGACAGCGACGACCCGGCCGAGCTTGGGATGGATGAGGACGACTACCTCAACGAAGTCACTGCGGCAACGCTGCAGCTGGTCAAGGAGTCGCATCGCCGGATCATCGTCTTCGCGGCATCCGTCGAGTTGACCCACGTTATCGCGGCGACATTACGGGCGACGGGGGTGCTGGCTGACGCGGTCGATGGCACTACCGCGCCGGAGATCCGCGACACGGCGATCCGCATGTATAAGACCACAGTGCCCGTTACTCGGGTGCTGGTCAACTACGGTGTGCTCACAACAGGATTCGACGCTCCGCAGACGAGCGCGGTCGTGATAGCCCGTCCTACGCGCTCACTCGTGTTGTACAGCCAAATGGTAGGCCGCGGCATCCGGGGCCCGAAAGCCGGAGGTAACAAGAAGGCAGTGGTCGTCACCGTTGTCGACCCCTCCGTTCCAGCATTCGGATCTATTGCTGCTGCTTTCACGCACTGGGAGGACTTGTGGTAGCGCCAGATATCGCGCGGAAGGAAGCACCTCTCCTTTCTGGTTCGCAGACTGTGAAGTCGATCCGCGACACCGGCTACAAGGGTACCGACTACGCCCTAGCCGAATTGATCGACAATTCGTTTCAGTGGGGCAACGCCAACACGGTGTTGCTGGTGATCGTGCAGCGAAAAGTACAAGGCAAGCAGCGTGCTGCGAAGCGGGTCGACGAAATCTGGGTCATCGACGACGGCGGAGGCATGACGGACGAGGCGCTGAATCTCGCGCTGTCTTTCGGTGGCTCCGGCAGGTACGACGACCGGTCCGGCATCGGCCGATTCGGCATGGGTCTGCCACAGGCGAGCGTCTCGCAGTGCAAGCGGACGGACGTGTGGACCTGGCAGAAGTCACAGCCGGAAAACGCATCGCATACGTACCTCGATCTGCAGAAGGTCGAAGATTCCGCCAAGGAAGCGGCGCTGACGGTCCCCTGGCCGACCTACCCAGGAAGCCCGGGCTACGTCGCCCTGCCGGACTGGGTCCTTGATGTCTTCAAACAACATGCCGTTCCCGACACGTCCCTGGGCCAACCGGTCTATAGCGGTACCGCGATTCGGTGGGCGAACCTTGACAAGCTGCGTTGGGTGCGCGCAGAAGCGATGTTCGCGCACACCGAATACCTCCTCGGGCGTGTCTACCGCGACTTCCTGACCTCCGATACTCGACGGCGCAGTATTAAGGTCGCCGTCATGGAAGGGGACACGTTGGGCGGGCCCGACGTGTTCCAGGACGTTAGGCCCAATGACCCGTTGTACCTGCACCCGGTGGCTGAGACCACGCTGGAGTACTGGGAAGCGGCCGCCGAGGACGATAGAGACCGCCTGATTCGCATTACGGACGAGCCGCCCTTTGGCGAGCACTACACGTCCCGCGATTTCGTCATCCAACGGCCGGACGGGCAAGGCACCTCGACCGTTCACGCCCGCCTTTCGCTAGCGAAGCCCCAAGCAAGGCCCGGCCGCAACCCTGGAAAGGACACTCACCAAGGACGCCACGCCCGCGACAACTCGGGTATCTCCATAATGCGGGCTGACCGCGAGCTAGTCCTGGAGAAGACGCTGGCGCAAGAAGCTACGGACCGCTGGTGGGGTGTCGAGATCGCGTTCGACCCGTTTCTCGACGAGGTTTTCGGGGTCACCAACAACAAGCAGGACGCCCCCTACTTCACACAGGCACTACGTCTGGCGCGCGAGCATCGTCTATCCAAAGACGAGGCGATTGAGGAGGGGTTGTTCGACGAAGAACACCCCATCGCGGAGCTGTACGACATGGCATCCCAGCTCGTCGCCCTCGTTAACCAGATGAAGCAGGAAGGGAAGGACGAGCAGAAGGCTGCCTCCAGTGCGCGACGAGCCCAGCCAGCCGTCACGAGCGTCGCCTCCAACGTCAAGAAGACCCGCTCCGCCGTCAGCCCAACACCTGGCGAGGCCGACTACGCTAACACCAAGCCGGATCCCAGCAAGGCAGCCGAAACAATCGAGCAAAAGCTGGAAGAGCAGGACGTGCCGGCAGAGATCCGCGGCGCGATCATCGCTAATTACCAACGAGGCGTTACGGTGCAGGTGATTGACCGCCCCGTGAAGCAGGCACCAGCGTTCTTCTGGCCCGACGAGGCACTCAACCTTGAGATCTTGTGTATTAACAACGCTCACCCGGCTTACAAAAGCCTAATCGGGCCACTCCGCGTCTCGAACGAGGAGATTGAGGCGATGAGCGAAGACGAGGCCAAGAGGCTGGTGGTGCAAAGCGTAGATGCCATGACCTGGCTTCTGTTGGCTTGGTCACGGTTCGAGAACGAGCACCGGACGAGCCCGCTCATCGGGAAGATCCAGGAGATCCGCGAAGGATGGGGCCGCCGCCTCGCGGAATACGTTGAGGACCGGGCCTTCAAGGCAGCCTCACTGTTCGATGGAGAGGATGAGACCCAGGAAGGGGAGGGCGGCGCGTGACCCAGCTGGGGCTAGACCCGCAACGCTGCGGTGAACGCCTCCTGGCGTTCGCGCGGGATGCGGAAGTCCTGACGATTGTCGCGCCCTTCATCACCGTCTCGGGAATCGGGCCCCTACTGTCAACGCTCCCCGACGAGTGCTCGCTGGAAGTGATCACACGATGGCGACCCGACGAGGTGGCAACTGGGGTGAGCGACCCGCGCGTGCTCGATCTCGTTAGCCAGCGCGGTGGGACTGTGGCGCTTCACCCTGTTGTGCATGCGAAGGCGTACATTGCGGGTGTCCGCGCCCTGGTAGGTTCCGCAAACGTTACCTCCAACGGCCTGGGATGGTACCGTCCGGGCGCCATCGAGATCCTGGTCGAGACTGCAGCAGACGATCCTGCACTCGTGTCATTGTTAGCTGTGCTAAGGGGGACGTCGGCGGTGGCCACAGAGGCCGACCGCGATGCGGTCCTCGGCGCTGCAGCAATGCTGCCACCCATGCCGGTCCGAACACCTCCCGAGGCAACAGACCGTAGCGACTGGCTGCCCACCTATCGGCCTCCCGAAGTCCTCTGGAGGGTATACACCGGGCAACGTGAAGAAAGCGTGGCGGAACTTGTCCGACCAGAACTAGCCGCATTGGGCATACCCATTGGACTGGCGACAGAGAAAGAATTCAATACATATGTGGGAGCCATACTCCGGCAAGGATTCACTGGACGGATCGCACGCGAGTGTAGCAACCTGACAACCATAAAGGCCGTTCAGCGGCTCGTTGAGCTCTGCGGAGAAATAGGCCGCACGAACGATGATCCTGCGGATTCATGGGAAACCCTTGCGGCCTGGATTGCCCATTTCCTTCCCAACTATCAGCGCATCTCCGGAGGCACTCGACTAGTCGGCTAACGCCACATCCCAATCGGCCGCCCGGTCTTCGGATTCAGGATTCTTTCGTGTTCAGGAAACGATGGCGATTCGGCGACTCCAGCGCGGAACTGAGGGATGCTCCCGCATCGATCAAGAGCTGCACGTAACAGTTCAGCTGCTCTTGCCATACCCTCGGTCTCGGCGGCGGAGAGAAGACGGCGGGCGCTTGTCGTCGCCTCGGTCTCCAACAGGCCGCCAAACCCGCCGACCTCGAACAGCGTGCCGGAGCCGGATGCTGGCCCGCTGATGCGTTCCCGAAGACGCGCAGCCTCGTCTTTCAATATTCCGTCGAATTCCGGGGTCGAGGGCTCGTCGTCGCATCGGGGTTCCTGGACGACCGCGAATAGCCTGGCAACCGAATCCGGCACGCCGCTGCCGCGAGTGCGCTCCAAGTTCCTCGCGCGCTGCTCCTCGAACCGACCGCTGCTCATACCAGCCATCTGCCCCGCTCTCGCATCAACGTCGATCGCGCACCCTGCCAGCATTGGTGATCAACGCGAGGGTCAGCAGCGCGTTACCCCGCCAAGGTCAACACCTGTGAAAGTCGCGGACATCCTCAGCATAGCGGAAAATCAGGCTGTTTCACGCTTCGAATTTTGACCATGACCACCTAATTCCCAGCTCCGGCGCACGATGACGATCCCATACAGGGCGTCCGTCCGGATGACGTTGCGGGGTCTGGGCCGCTCCGCCGTCTTCGGATGGCGGAGCGTTGCCATGCCGCTGTATACCAACAAGCGCCTGGAAGCGTCCCTTCGCGACTTCAGAAGCACAAGGGCTTACCGACTGCTGAAGCGATCCGCGTCTCATTCAATAAGTCAGAGGCATTGGCACACCCTGATTTGATGGTCGATTCTCCAGTCCGAGGATCACGATGCGGTCGGTGACAGCGCCGAGGTCAGCTGAGGCGAGGCTCTCAAGTCGCGGGCCACGGTGACGGGTCGGTCGCCGAGTTTCCACCATGCGCTCGAACTCCGCGGCGGCCTATTCGAGTAACTCCTGACCATACGAGCCAGATGATGACCGTTGGCCCATGTTGCCTGAGGTGATCGGCGGCAATATACATGGCGCACCGAGCCTTGCCGACTCCGGTTGGCAGATGTAATGCGACACGCTGGTATCTGTCGTACAGCGGAGCCTTAACTTGTTTCACTACGTCTTGCTAGTGAAGAAATGGGCCATACCTCGCTTCGAAAGTGGTACTTGGGGATCGGTACGGAGACTTCCTCGGCCGGACGGCCGAGGAAGTCAAGGATTTGTACCCTCTGGGTCGGCGTCCGCCGAAGAGCGTTCAAGAGGGCAAAGCGGGGCGCCCCGCCGAATTCTTACTGCAGGCGTTCGACTAACTCAACTTGCTTGGCCTCTGGAAAGTGCCGAAGAAGCTCTTCCCACTTGTGACCGTCGTTGATCAAGCGATCCAGAGTCAATGGTGATTCCAGAGACGGTTCGGACTCGTGTATTACCGCCCCTTAAGAAGATCGAGGAGCCGGCCCCGAATGCGCCAACCGTGTCCAACTCTTCGGGTAGAGCGTGGATGTTTGGACTCATCCACTGCAGATTACTCCTGAAGACATAAGATTTAGTGAGTGTTTGAGAAGGGTTGATAGCGGTCGGCGTGTCGATGACGGCCCGAGCCGGTGGGAAGCGATAGTGGGCCGATGCCGCGTGATCGCCGCTATCCCTCTGATCTGACCGACGCCCAGTGGGCGCTGATCGAGCCGCTGTTACCCCCGCCCCGACCAGGCGGGCGGCCGGAGAAACACCACCGCCGCGACATCGTCGACGCCATCTTGTACGTGGTCCGCACCGGCTGTTCCTGGCGGCAACTGCCCGTCGACTTCCCGCCCTGGCAGACCGTCTACTGGTACTTCGCCTGGTGGGAGGAGGCCAAGGCCACCGAACAGATCCTCGCCACCCTGCGGCGGCGCATCCGCGTCCAGCAGGGCCGGGCCGAGGAGCCCACGGCGGGGATCATCGACTCCCAGAGCGTCAAGGGCGCCGACACCGTCCCGTGCGCCACCCGCGGCTATGACGCCGGCAAGAAGATCAACGGCAGGAAGCGGTTCATCGTCACCGACACCCTGGGATTGCTGCTGGTGGTGTGCGTGATGGCCGCCTCGGTCCAGGACCGCGACGGCGCCAAAACCACCCTGCTGTCGCTGTATCTACTGACCCCGGTCCGGTTCGTCTACGCCGACGCCGGCTTCGCCGGTGCCCTGGTGGAGTGGGCCCGCCGGATTCTCGCCACCACGCTGGACATCGTGCGCAAGGCGCCTGGCCAGGTCGGCTTCGCCGTGATCGCCCGTCGTTGGGTGGTCGAACGCTCGCTGGCCTGGCTGACCAGCCACCGCCGCCTGGCCCGCGACTACGAACGCCACCCCGCCACCGCTGAGGCCATGATCCGCTGGGCCGCCATCAACGGAATGGCCCGCCGCCTCACCCGCGGAGCCCCCGCCACACGCCAACGGGCACGAACCCTCGCATAGCCCGCAAACTGACCCATCTCAAACACTCACTTAGAGATGGCATACTGAGCAGCCCGCTTCGTCGTCATCCGCGTTGAGCGCGTCGGAGAGTACCTCTAGTAGAGGGCGGTTCGGCTTTATGCGTTTGGCTGCGCGTTCCATGGCCGTTTGATGTTTGGCTTCGATTTCTTCTCGGCGCTCTATCAGTTCGTGTAGGGACTCGCCTTGGGACCAGGTATAGTGCCGGCCGCGCATTGCGGTATCCCTATGACGTACTTTTTCTTCATAGGCTACTGCCTTCTCGAAGAGGTCGGGGTGGCGGTCTTTGAGTCCGACCCATTCCTGCTTACGTTGAAAAAAGCAAAAGTAACAGCCCGATCGGGTGCGCCACTCGTAGTAGTCAGGCAGACCGATGCCTGCCTCATCGAGGATGCGGTTCACGCCTTCTTTGTCGATGCCCTCTTCTCTGAAGGGGAACACGGCTTGGATGTTGGGCTTGGTGCTGACGTAGCCGAGCCGGTTTTCATCGGCACGGATGGCCACGTAGGAGGTCACAGGATCATCGCCAACCCATTGCTCCAGTGGCTTGATCTTCAGGTTCTTAGTGCACCAGCGCATCTGTGGACTGGGCAGAGTGCCCTGGTAGACCTCAAGCCAGTGATCGAAGTCTCGTTCGGCGTTCAAGCGCATGATCGGTTTGCCGAGCGCAGCTTCGAGGCGATTGAGATATTCATAGGTTTCTGGTAGCTCGGCACCGGTGTCGCAGAAGAAGTACTCCATTTCGGGCACGCGATCGCGCATGTATATGGCTAGGGCCGAGGAGTCCTTACCTCCGGAAATGCCAAGGACGTGCCGTGGCTTGAGGGCCGGGCCGGTTGTTTGCGTCATGGCTACTCCTGGAGCGCGGATGCTGGATCGTCGGGGGCATCTACCAAACGCTGGGTGAGGACGGCGAGTAGAATACGGGCTCCGTCTGGACCGAGCGTTCTTTGGGCTTGCTCAAGCACGCTGGCTGCGAGTTGGTCGGCGTCGTGTCGTGACTGTTGTGGCATGTAGATCAGTGTGCGTTGTTCGGTACCTGCAGGGGTGGTGAGCGTGAGTAGTCGAGCCTCAAGCTTGTCCGCTTGCTGTGCGGTGCGCTGGCGCTCCTGGTAGAGGTGGCTGACCCGGTCGAGAGCTTGGGCCATCTCACGCACCCGCCGGGGGAAGATGGCCGCGTCGCCGTCGGACCAGTCGCCGATGGCACTGTGGGACAGACGCACGATCAGCGGGTCGAGCCAGTCGTCGTGGCCGAGGCTTTCGTTAAGGGCTATGGCCACAAATCCGCGCAGCTCGGTGTTGAGTGAGACATCGGCGAAGCCGCGCAGTCGGGTGGCCATGGTGGCACGTAGTTGCGGCAGGTCGGACGGGAGGCGGAACTCCTTGGCGATGGTTTGTACCGCTTCGGTGCGCACCGTCGCCTCGGCGTTGGAGATTTCGTCAGCGGCGGCGGTAAGACGGTTGACGTATTCACTTGCCTGCTTGGTGCTGGTGTCTTGGTCGGTAGTGATGGGCTTGAGCCCAAGGGATTCGGGCAGCGAGTAAAACAGCAACTCGTCAGGATCTTGGGCGTTGAGCAGGGCAGAGCGTACCGTGACCGCGTCAGCGCTGATCCGGCGGGTACGGCGCGCATAGGGGGTCAGGACCATCACGCGTTCGAGCAAAGCACGGGCCACCGACAAAATCGCCGGGTTGCGCACACTCCTGGAGGGCGGTGGCGCCACGCCCAGGGCTACCGACAGCATTTGGATGACGTTGCGGCGCTGTCCGTCACCGACGGGGGTGTACTTGATCTCGAACCTGTGGGGTGCTTTGACCATGCGCTCAATGGTGTCGGGGGACAGGCGCGGCAGGTAGCTGCCTTCCTCGAACAACGCCATGTCGTCGCTGCGTATGATCAAGGCGGTGGCCACCAGCAGCGGAGCCACACCCGCCTTCACTCCGTAGGGCGGGGCGCCCACGATGCGGAAGATCTCGGCTAGGTCGGTGCGCTTGGCCGCCTGAGTAAGGGAGGTCTCCAGCGCCTGCCAGACGGGCTGCGCGTGCTTGTGGGCTGGACTGGGACGGGAGAATCCGTAGCGGACCAGGTTATCGGCCTGCTGATCGGCGGCGGTGGCGCCGTCCATCCGATGGAGTCCCATGTACTCCAGAACACCGCTGTACATCGCGCGCTCAGGTCCGTACCCCTCGATGCCCAGGAACTGATTGCCTGAGTTGCGGAGCATTTCGGTGAGCAGCTCACGGCGGGCCTTAGAGGCTTGGCTCGTGAGCTTGTGCCGTCCCAGCATCTCGTTACGGATGTGCGGGGTGGCAGAGAATATGGAGTCGCAGGCGAGAGAAACCAAGCCGCTGAGGCTGCGGGCGTGGATCGGCTCGCCAGTTGCAGTGGAGGATGACGTGATGCCCGAGCCCCATAGGTGCCAGGTGGCCCGCTGTGTAGGTGGGTAGAAGGCGCTGGCGAGCAGTTCGTTGGTCTCTGCTCTGGCTTCCACGGAGCGCTCGATGATCTCTCGTCGCGCTACCGAATCCAACGTCTGGTCCTGGAGCAGCTCGTCGAGGGCCACCAGATACGTGGCGGCCTGGAGAATGACGTCGGGTTCTTGGGTGGTGCCTACGATGACCGGCACGGGGATATCGATGCTGGGGAGGTCGTCCATCGTGCCCAGATGGAACACCAAAAGCCCGTCGGCGAGCTCGTTGAGCACCTTGGGGCCGGTAATGCTGTCGGTCTCCGGGCCACTGACCGCGGTGAAGAACGCACGCATCATTCCGGTGACCTGGCTGTGGCGGCCCGCCACGACGGACTGGGGCACGTGCGCCCCCAGTCGTTGAACGACCGACGCCCGGTCGAGATGGTTGACGATGTCTTTAAGACGTGCGTCGATATCGATATCGGTGCCGCGCCAGACTCGGTATTCGCCGCTGAACTCCCGATATACGAGAAAGCCGCGTCGTACGAGGTCCTGCAGTTGCCGTTCCAGGACGGTGAAGGCTGCGGGGTCGGAGACGTCGGTGGGATCGTGCAGTGCGAAGTAGATCATCGGTGCGCTGGCGCGTAGTGCGCCGTCGGAATCGATGAGGTTCAGCATACCGACGGTCTTCAATAGATTTTGGTCGGGATCGGGCAGACCGCGGGACTCGTTGATGCGTGCTTCGATCTCGATCCAGCGGCTGGCGTTGGTCGAGGCCAGCAGCGTAGTCCGGCCCGAAGACATAAAGTAGTCGTACAGTTGCGGCAGCCTAACCGTGCTGGCCCGCTGCGGTGTGGGAGTCGAGAACTCCTGTAGCGCACGGCGGATGGTGTCGGGTTCGTCATTGTTCAAAAAGCCCGACAGGCTACGGTCATGCTGGCCGATCTGAGCGGCGAGGAAGGGCGCGGCCACTGCGGTCAGCGGGTGGAGCGGATACAGATCGGTGAAGTCTTCGGCGGTTAGGTCCACGATCACGTTCAGGCCATAGTTCCGCCAGGCTGCCGCGGCGGCGTTAGCTTGATCGCGGATTAGTGTGTGGCCGGTCGCATCGACCCCGGAGTGGTCCAGACGGCGACGGATCAGTTGAACCGAGTCGCCTAGGTGGGGCAGGAAGGTGACATCCTCGAATCGGCCCTGGATCTTGGCCCACTCACGGGTCTGCAGCTCGCTGGAGCGTGCGGCGTAGTCCATGAACGACAAGTGCTGCAAGGTCATCAAGATCAGGGGCAGGCCGTTTCGGCCTGCACTTATTTCGGCGAGCTCCTGGAGCAGGAACAGGTCGTGTGTGGCGCTGGCGAACTCGCCGTGACCAGCCAAATGCTCCAGTGTCTTGCCGAATTCGTCGATTACCAGCAGCACCGGGTGCGCCGACTGTTCCGTACATAGTGCGGTGACAGCGTCAATGACGTGCTTGGAGGTGGCGGTGGCCGGATCGGCGCAGGCGGCGAGCGCTGTGGCGATGGACTTGGGGATGCGCCTGTTCCACCGGCGTGTTGCCGCGGTGTGCAGCCCTCGCGACAGGGTCGCTACCAACGGTTCTCGTCGTGCGGTGGCGACGGCGCCGAGGAAGCCGTTGGGGGCGAACGCGTCCCTGCCGGCAGCAAGGCGACGGACCAGGCTGGGGCTGGTGTCCCTGAGCAGCGCTTCGGCCTCCTCTCGGCGGGGCTGATCGTGACCGAGGAGCGCATCGATCAGGTTGGCCAGGGTGGACTTGCCAGAACCGTATGGGCCGGTGAATGACCAGGCCCGGGCGCGGCGGTCATCGGCTAGGGCACTGGCGACTCGTTCGAGGACGTCGACCGCGCGGGCGCCGATGTAGGGGGCGTGGAGTTCATCGAGGACGTCGCGCTCGAGGTTGGTGGAGCGCATCTGGGAACCGACGACATCGACGCCCGGGGGGAACTGCGGGGTATTGAGGCCCGACGAGCCGATGCTGGTTGCTGTGGTCGTGGCGCTGGTCACGCGGACTCCTCGATGAGAACGAGCGGCTGATCTGTGGGCGCCGCGGAATCTTTCTGCTTGTTCTCGCGTTTGCCCGCCTCAGCCAGTCCTGGGTAGCGCTGGCTCCAAGTGTTGCGATCGGGGAAACTTGGCCTCTGGCTCACCTGGTCGTACTGCTTGTCGAGAATTTCCCAGGCCAACTCATTAGGGTCGCAGGCGAAGGTGAGACTGCGCTGGCCGACGGCTTCAACAATGCCGAGGCGTGGATGTTGACTGGCGACCTTCTCCAAAGCAGCGGCGATCTCTATTTCCCGGATGCGGAAGGCACGGCCAGGTCCTCCCGGCTCGTTGGCCAGGCGGGCCAGAGAAACCGAGCCCGCGTTTTGGGTGTCGCGGGCGGCGTAGTCCAGGCAGGCATAGGCCAGCACGCGGGGGGGCAGCGACGTGCGGGCTGCGCTGGTGAACCGCCACTCACGCTTGCCGCGCTGGCCGACGAATTCCAGCAGCCCAAGCTCCCGGAAGGGGCAGGCCAGAAGATCTTCAAAGGCGCCAGGGGCGCCGCTGGTTTCGTCGTGGTCACGGGCGTACATCTTGGTAATGCATTCCACGTCCTTGACGATCGACGCCTCGACCGGCCCTTCGGGGTAGGAGAAGTTCACATGACGGACGATGACCTGCGTCAGCTCCCCAATGGTGAAACGAGCAAACGGCGCGAGGTGAAAGGCCACATACCAGGAAGGAGCCCAGCTTCTTGCCGACGGCCGAGACGAGAGCAACCACCAATGCAGCAGCCACAGACTGCCTGTCTCTTCCAAATAGGGGTCTGCGCCGTCCTCATCGAGCAGCCAACGTGCCTCCCAGGTAGGGGAGGCCACCATCGCACGAGACCCGGGATCCTCCCCGTGGTGCTCCCGAGTGAGCTTAAACGCCTTGGACCAATACCGCATGGCGTTGACCATGTTCTTTCCGACACCGAGCAACACCGGCGCGTCAGGCGCCAGAAAAGTGCCGGGGGTGGTCTTCACCTGCATGTACGCCTTGTGCAACCATCCGAACCGCGGCGCGAAGGTTTCATGGCGCGCGAAGGAGGGATGGGCGGCTTCCGCGAGCCTGCTATCTGACATGCGAGGGGCCTCTCTTTGTCCGTTCGGGGCGTGGCTGCAGGGGTCGGCAAGAACAAAGTCAGGGGGGTGCGGCCATGGCCGTGCGGGCCTGCCGCACAGCTCGCACCGTCGCGTGGACGGCACGGTCGATGTCACGCTCGGTGGTGGCGTATCCCAGGGAGAACCGCACCGTGGCGTCGGCCTCCTCGCGGCTGCGGCCCATGGCCAGCAGCACGTGGCTTGGGCCCGGCGCGCCAGACGAGCACGCGCTGCCCTCCGAGGCGGCGACCTCGGGCATAGCTGCCAGCACGGCATCGGCCGGGGCGCCGGCAAAGGTGATGCTGCTCACCCCAGGCAGCCGCTGATCGCGGGCACCGTTGATGCGGCAGTAGGGCAGCTGCGCGGTCACCGCCAACTCGAAGGCATCACGCAGCCGTCGGATCCGGGCGCTTTCGGCAGCAAGCCCGAAGGCGGCCGCCTGCGCGGCGGCACCGGCCCCCGCGATCCCAGCGACGTTGAGCGTGCCGGCACGCCAGCCACGCTCCTGCCCGCCCCCACGCATCAGGGGCCGATACGGCAAAGCGATATCCCGGCGCATGAACAGGGCCCCTACGCCTTGCGGGCCGCCAAATTTATGGGCGGACAGCGATAAGAGATCCACCTCGATCTCGGCCAGGTCTATCGGCATCCGCCCGATCAACTGCGTGGCGTCGGTGTGCACCAGCGCCCCCGCCTCGTGAGCGGCTTTCACCACCGACGACACGTCGGTGAGCACACCAGTTTCGTTGTTGGCGGCCATCACCGACACAATCGCGACCGTATGCTCGGCCAGAGCCAGGTAGAGCGCGTCCAGATCCACCAGCCCGTCCGCGTCAACCGGTAGTAGCACCAGTGCGTGTGGTTCCTCTGCGGTCAGGGCCTTGGCGGTTTCCAGCACCGCAGGGTGCTCAACAGTGGTTGTGACCAGCGCCTTGTCATGACTGAAGGCAGCATGCAACGCCAGATTGTTGGCCTCGGTCGCTCCAGAAGTAAAAACGATCTCACCGGAAGAACAATTCAGTAATTCAGCGATCTGCCGCCGTGCGGTATCGACCCGGTGAGCGGCGTCTTGGCCGTGGCCATGAACGCTTGTGGCGTTGCCGACCTCCCGCATGGCTGCCGTCACGGCCTCAACAGCCTCCGGGCGCGGCGGAGCTGTGGCATTGTAGTCAAGGTAGATGGCTTCGTCGCCAATCACGGCGTCCGCCACGTCCACTCCTCCTCGATTCGCCCCTGCCTGCCGCACAACTGGTGGAAAGTTCCGCCGCGCGTTGAACTCCCACCAGGAGTGCATGGAGATCATAGCCCTTGCCGTCAAGCGCGTATCCGGAACCGGAGAGGGCTGTGACCAAGCAGCAACACGATCACGCCGAACTCGAACATGTGATCGATAATTGGATCGGGTAGTAGCAGGCGAACATAGATCCCTGCAATCTGGTGCACTCCCGATCAGGCTCTTGTGCATCAGAAGCATCCCGATTACTTGGGAGCGTCCTCCATCTATCGGTCATGCGGTTTAAAGTCGCTCTCATGATGTGCTGGCCTGCGGAGTTTGCTGTATCAAACGACGACGGTGGAGTAGTCAGGAGCTGGGCTTGTCCTGCGTAATGCCTTGGAGATGGCGGCGGAGACGGCTGTAGCGGAGGAATGGCATGAGCGATTCTCCGGGTATCGCGTTCCAATCCGTCCTGAATTCTGCACCTATGTCCTATATACGTACTCTCTTGGGAGAGTATGTCTGCGAGCTCCTAGACCTCATACAGGGGAACGTCAGCAGCGAGGAGACTTTGCGGAAGCTCGCCGCCTCTGCAGCTTCACCTGAGCAGTTGGTCAACGACCCTCGAGAGCGGGAGCTGCTCCTGCAGCTGCTTCCGCCAGGCAAGCAGGAGGAGCTCGCACGTAGGCTCGGTGCCGACGACGACGGCGCCGGTACGGCGCCTGGCTTTTTGTCCTCTTTGCCGTGGACAGCAGAACAGCGCCGGGTTCTTCTCGGCTTTCTTGGGCTCGTGGTGGATCGGGCCCCGACCATTCCGCCCGCTTACCGTGCCCCTAGCGTCCCCGCCTATGGCTTGTTTCCCCACCAACGCCTCGCCGCACGACGGGTGGACCAACTGCTCTACTCCGGCGAGCGTCGCGTGGTCCTGCACCTGCCGACTGGGGTGGGCAAGACCCGCACCGCGATGAACATCATCTGCGATCACCTGCGGCTACGAGAACCAACCGTGGTGGTGTGGTTGGCTCGGGGCCGCGAACTCCTCGAACAAGCCGCGCTTGAGTTCGACCGGGCCTGGAGTGCGCTGGGCAACCGCGAAGTCGCCATCGTGCGCATGTGGAGCGATGCCCCCGTCGACCTCAACCGCATCACCGACGGCATCGTACTGCTCGGACTAGATAAGGCAGTCGCTGCAGCCAAGAGCGATGTCACGTTCCTGGAACGGCTCACCTTACGCACCACCCTTACGGTGTTTGATGAAGCTCATCAGATCATCGCCCCGACCTACCGGCGGGTCGTGGATGCCCTGATGCTACGCAGCGATGCCAGCCTGCTCGGCCTGACGGCGACCCCTGGGCGAACCTGGGCCGATATCTCCGAGGATCAGAAGCTGGCCGACTTCTTCGCCCAGCAAAAGATCATGCTTGAAATCGATGGCTACGACAATCCAGTCAGCGCGCTCATCGACCAAGGATACCTCGCTCGCCCTCACTTCCAGACGGTGGCGGCGCAGTCAGGAATCAAACTGAGCGAGGCCGACAAACGCGAACTCGCCATATCGTTCGACATTCCTGAATCATTGGTTCGTGAACTTACAGGAAACGTCCAATGGAATCTACAGGTCCTACGGGCCGTCCTCGATCTGAGCAAGGAGCACCGCCGGATCCTGCTGTTCGCCGCATCAGTTGAGCACAGCCGCCTGCTAGTGGCCATGCTATCCGTCCTAGGGTTGGACGCCGCCGAAGTGACTGCCGCGTCCTCGCCCCGACATCGCGACCGTGTCATTGCCCGCTTCAAGGGACCAATTAGCCGCCCGATGGTGCTGTCCAACTTCGGCGTGCTCACCACCGGATTCGATGCCCCTGCCGCCAGCGCCGCCGTCATCGCCCGCCCCACCAAATCCCTCGTGCTCTACAGCCAGATGGTGGGCCGAGTCATCCGCGGACCCAAGGCCGGAGGCACTTCCACCTGCGACATCATCACCGTCATCGATCCGGAACTCCCGGGCTTCGGCGACGTGGCAGAAGCCTTCACCAACTGGGAGGATGTATGGAAGACCAGATGACACCTACATACCCGATCGTCAGCCCCGACCTCACTGTCAAGGCTCTGCGAGACAGCGGCTACAAGTCCACCGCCCACGCCATCGCCGAACTGATTGACAACGGCATCGAAGCCGAAGCCGAACTGATCGAACTGTTCGTGGTCGAGTCCCCCACACGGACATCTGAACGGGCACGCCACCACGTCGAAAAGATCGCCGTGCTGGACAACGGCACAGGCATGGACGATGAGACCCTCCGTCAGTCCCTGCGCTTCGGTGCCGGCAACCGGCAAGAACGAAAAGGAATCGGCCGTTTCGGAGTCGGACTACCCAATTCCAGCATGTCTCAGTGCACTCGGGTCGACGTGTGGTCATGGCAAAACGGCCCCGACAACGCACTCCACACCTATCTCGACTTGAAGGAGATCGCCAAGGGTGTCAAGGAGGTGCCCAAGCCCGAACCCGTACCGCTGCCAGACGAGTGGCATGCCCTGGCGCAGGGACTCGGTCCCTCTGGCACCCTCGTGCTGTGGACCGACCTAGACCGTGTCCAGTGGCGCGGAGCCGAAGCAACCTTCCGTAACACCGAAGAACTAGTCGGCCGCATCTACCGCCGTTTCATCACCAGCGGCCAGGTGAGTATCCGGCTTGTCCCGATTCGCGGTTGGACAGAGCTACCCGGTGCGCGAGATGCCGCGCCGAATGACCCGCTTTACCTCACCGCTCCAAGTTGCACCCCATATCCCTTTGACAATAAGCCGATGTTCCGGCCATACGGAGGCGGCAACGCAGGAGAGATCGGGGTCGAGAAATTCATGATCAAGGGCGAAGATGGCAACGAATATCCCGTCTTCGTTCGCTGCTCGATCGCTGTCGATGCGGCTAGGCGACCCGACATCGATGGAGCACCGTGGCCAGACGGGATCTCGCCCGCCCTTCAGCCCGGTGCTACACCATGGGGAAAGCACGCATTCCGCAATCAAGGCATATCCCTCATCCGAGCGGACCGCGAACTGGACCTCGACACGGGCTGGGTCAATACTTATGACCCGGTGGAGAGATGGTGGGGAATCGAAATCGACTTCCCACCTGCGCTCGACGAGGTGTTCGGTGTCACCAATAACAAGCAGGCCGCTACCGCATTTTCCGGTCTCGCCCACTTTCAGTGGAAGGAGGAGGCGGCCGGACTGACATGGGATGAGTACAGGGAAAATCTACGTGACGAGGGTGACGCCCGGCTGTCACTCATCACGATCGTCTACCATATCCGCGAAAAGTTACTCGGTAAACTGCGCGACGACTTGAAAGCCCAGACTTTTGGTACTAGGGCCAGCCGCAAGCGTCACGAACAGGCAGAGGTCAAGGCGGAGGAAGCGGTCAATCGTCGCCGTGCTGAAACCCAGCCGAGCCTGACCGACAAGCTTGCTGAAGAAACTACCGAGGAAGAACGCAAACAGGTTCAGTTTGAGAACCTGGTCAAAACGCACCGCTATACCGAAGCCGACGCCGAGCGTATCATCGCCGAGACGATGTCCAACGATCGGCACGTACGACTACTCACCAGCCGGAGCCCGGACTCACCGGCATTCTTCAATGTCGAATACATGCCCGCCATGTTGCAGGTTGCCATCAACGTTGATCATCCGGTCTATAGCGATCTGATCGCCGTTCTTGAGGATGACATTCAAAGCGCCACGCGAGAAGACATGCTCGACCGCATCGAGCGTGCTGCAAACGCCTTCAAACTCCTGCTGTTCTCCTGGGCCCGCTTCGAAGACGAACTGCCCGAGAAACCACGCGACAGAGCAAGAAGGATGCGTCAAGACTGGGGACGTATCGCCAGCGAGTTCTTCATCGTTGACGATGAGGACGATGAATGACCAATGACTACATATGGCGACAGATAGAGGCGTTGCTCGCCAATGCCGCAGACAAGGCGATCTTAATGGCGCCTTTCATCAAGAAGGATGTTTTCCAGGCCCTACTTGGCGCTATTCCTTCTACGGTCGCTATTCAGTGTGTTACCCGCTGGTCGGTAGCTGAGATCGCCGCGGGAGTCTCCGATCCTGAGATAGCCGAAATCGCCGCAGCCGACGGGCGTGCCTCGATCATGCTCTGCCATCACCTGCATGCCAAGCTGTATGTTGCCGACGATCGCTGCCTTGTGGGATCAGCCAACCTGACCGGCAAAGCAACTGGCCGTGTCCAGCCGGCGAACATGGAGCTCCTGCTGGAGGTTCCTACAAGTCATCCCGAGGTGCAACGGCTAATCAAGGCAGTGACTGCCTCGGCTGTAGCCGGCACGATTGCCCTCGCTCGTCAGGTCCGTGAGCAAGCTGATCTGCTCGTGTCAGACGAAGAGAGCCCACAGATCCTCGTGCCCGGCGAGTACGAACGATCCACGCGCTGGATGCCCGAAACCCGCCGACCAGCTCGCCTATACGGCGTTTACCGAGGCCGCCACGAGAGCATCAATATTGATATTCTTGCCGGAATAATCCGAGATCTTGCAAACCTAGACATTCCACCAGGTCTCGATGAAAACGCGTTCAGTTTAGCGGTCCTGAGTCGACTGCATGAAATGCCCGAGATCCGTCAATTGCTCACCGTGGGGCGCCTAAATATGGGTGAGCTACAACAGGAGTTGGCAGATTCTGGTGATTATACGGTAGACCAAGCCCGTCGCAGCGTTGAAACCTTGGCAGAATGGCTGCGCTACTTCGATCAGGTACACGTAGTCCCACTCGGGCCGTGGGAGATACGGCAGGGTAGGGAAATAGGCGATTGAAATGGCGCCGATCCAGATTTGAAATCTTTGGTTTGCTTTTCGTGTCGAAACTGCGCCTCACTGAACGTTTTTCATCCTCATGTAGCGGTCTGCTGATCACAGCGTGATCGCGGACTGGGTATTCACCTGACGACGGAGAAAGCTCCTGGTAGACGGGTTGATCACCACAACCAGACCCGTCACAACCAGGAGCTCCGGTGCTGTTCTATCGCGCTGCCGTCGATTTGTCGCGTTCAACGCTCAACTACGTGGCCGGCCTGATCCGCAGGCGGCGTAAGGCGATCGGCTCGACCTGGCGGCGGCTCAACCCCGGGCAGCAGGCCCTGCTGGTCCTGGTCTACCTGCGTAAAGGCGAGACCTTCACCGAGGTCGGGACGGGTTTCGGGGTGTCGGCGGCCACCGCGTGGCGGTATGTGGAGGAGACCGTCGCCCTGTTATCGGCGCGCTCGCCCAAGCTGGCGACGGCGTTACGCAAGGCCAAGAAGGACGGGCTGCACCACCTGGTTCTGGACGGCACCCTCATCCGTACCGATCGGGTCAAGGCCGACCGCCCGTACTTCTCCGGTAAGCACCGGGTACATGGGATGAACGTCCAGGTCATCGCCGGTCCGGACGGCACCATCGTGTGGACGTCGGGAGCGTTGCCGGGCAGCACACACGACCTGACCGCCGCCCGGATCTGGGGCATCCTGCGCGCGCTGGACAAGGCCGGGATCATCACCCTGGCTGACAAGGCGTATCAAGGGGCAGGCGCCGAGATGGTGATCAGCCCGTACAAAGGCAAGAACAAGCCCGAATCGCAGAAGCGGGCCAACCGGTCCCATGCCAAGCTCCGCGGACCCGGCGAGCGTGCAAACGCCCAGCTCAAAAGCTGGCGCATCCTCCGGAAACTCCGCTGCAGCCCCAGCAAGGCCGGTCACCTGGTCAAGGCCATCGCCGTCCTTCAAAACCACCGAGTCGCCCGAGGATGAAATAGCTTCACTAATCGATCTGAGCTGTGGCGCCTTGGAGCCCGCGAGAAGAATCACTCAATGACTAAAGTGATTCTTGGCGTTTCTGCTGCTCAATATGGAGTAGCCGGTGACCGCGAAGAACGCGACCGCATCGATTCAGTGCCTCCTGCCAGCCATCCTCGGTGCCGATCAAGTGCGGTTGCTCGTAAAGCCCGGCCTTGACCTCGGAGTCGGTCAGACGTCGGTACTTGGACGCGTCGGGGTCTTCAAGCGCAAGGAATTCGTGTTTACGGTGAAGCAAGGGCCGGTTGGTCGAATCAGCATATGACAGAAATGAAGACTTGAGCGTCCCAAGGTCAACGATGTAAGACGACAGCAAGCGCGGATGCGGATCAGTATCGAAGTCAGGGTAGTCCAGCCAACTCACTCCCCGGCCTTGATGACGGAGCTTAGCGATGGTCCAAGCTGCGGGGCGGCCGGCGGCGATGCTGGCGCAGTGCTCGTACAGGCGGAGAACGACAGGCATACGGTGAAGCGCACGCCGATGGACGTACAAGGCAGTCGGGGTAAATTTGCCGACCGCTGAGCCGGTCATTGCCCGCCGTACATAGCTGTCGTCTCGCAGCTTGAGCAAGAGCCGGTCAGCGCGCTGACATGCTTCGGCATAGGAGGAAAAGAAGGCACGCACATCTAGCTGGACCGCCAAGGGCAGGCTGCTCGACGGCCCGCGGCCATGAAACAGCTCGACGGCCAGAACGAGCAGCGTATCCAGTGTGGTCCGCTTAGCCCCAGCCTCAACCTTTGCCGGACTCGCCGCTTGATGAACGAGACGGTGCAGCTCGCTCGTGCGCAGGTGACCAAGAAGCCCGGCCATCGCACCGGGCATCTCGTCCAGACTGGGGATACGGCCCCGCCGCTCCAAATAGTCCACAACGGCAGTGATGGCTGAGGCAGCATCCTGAGAGGCAAGCCACTCAGAACCGGGCGCCACCCGCCGGGCCATGTAACCGAGGCGGGCATCCTCGCTCTTAAATGCATACACGATGCCCGGCGCGGCAGACAGGCAGCGGACGCTCGTTATGTCCTGGACGTAGTCGCGCAGTTCGCCTGCCGCGAATAGGTACTGAAAGGTATTTCGGCTGGTGAGGATTCCGTCGCTGTGCTCGACACCCTTGATCTGATTACGCTCCCAACGCAGGCGAGCTGATACTACAAGTGCTGTCCTTGTCAGGTCCCATGCATGTTTCAGAGTGCGTTGTCGCTCGGCGGGATCCTCGATCACGTTCAGGACGTAGGTGAGTAACACGATGTCGGCAGGTTCCAAGCGCCCCTCTGGGAAGTAGACCGGGTCCCACCCGGAGACGTTGAGGTCTAGACCTTCCAAAACACGCACGTCCCCGCCCCTACCGCACCCATAGTCGAGAACGGATGTTCCCGGGGCGATCCGCATATCGATCATGGCTTGTCGGGCGGGTGCGGACAGGCCGGTGCGGTTGATCGCGGTCAACTGCCTGTCGCTGTGCCAGCGTCGCTGTGCCATCGAGGCCTCCACACCCCGCCGATCCTTGGGTACATCGTCGAACCTTACGTGGTAGCCCTCCCCCGTGTGGAGCAGCCTGGTTGGAACGCCCAAATCCGACGTCATGCGCCGATCGGATAACGTAAGGCTCTTTATTGATCATCGGAAAAGACTTGACACTTGTATTCGAGTCGGTTTACTCCTGTTGCCCGACTTGAGCACCTTGGGTGGCTACGGCTATCTGGCGTGGTCTGAGCATGCAGTGAGCAACCTGGAGAGCCTTGAATGAAGGTTATATCGTACGGTGGCGGGGTCCAGTCCACAGCGCTTCTAGTTCTCGCTGCTCGACAGCGGATTGATCATGGGATCTTATTGTTTGCAAATGTAGGTTCAGACAGCGAAAATCCCGCCACGCTGGCCTACATACGTGACGTGGCTATGCCCTACGCGGCCCGTCATGGCATCGTGTTCCAGCACCTCCAGCGTCGACGTCGGGACGGAACGGCGGAGACGCTCTGGGAGCGACTTCACCAGCCACAGACACGCTCGATTCCGATACCTGTCCGTATGGCCAACGGGGCCCCAGGGCGAAGATCATGCACTGCTGACTTCAAGATCAGGGTCATAGGTAGATGGCTGCGCGAGAATGGTGCGACGGCAGCAAACCCGGCCGTGGTCGGAATCGGTATATCACTCGATGAGATTCATCGGGCTAATAGGCGCCGCAGTGAAAATTACGAAATAGTCGAGTATCCGCTACTGGACCTCGGGCTTAATCGTGACGACTGCATACGGGTTATAACTGAGGCGGGACTTCCGGTTCCCCCAAAGAGCTCCTGCTTCTTCTGTCCATTCCACACCGTTGCTGCCTGGCGGGATCAGCGGACGAACTATCCAAATCTGTTCGTCAGGTCGGTGGAGCTAGAACATAGATTAAATGAGCGGCGTTTGGCCCTGGGGCGGGATTCCATCTATCTGACTCGCTACGGACGCCCTCTGCTGGAGGCTATTCCCGATGCCGTAGATTCATGTCAATCGGGCATAGAAGATGATGGCATATGCGATTCGGGATGGTGCATGACGTAGTCATTTCGTTTATCAAACTTTAGTTCTTGTTTACTAAAATCGGCCCGGGCAGTCGACGTCATGGGAGCGGCCCTGGGGTGCCCTTGTTACCGGATGGGTCGCACCGAGACCCATCCGCATGCTGATACTGCACGTACATGCGCACTGCCAATGGGGCCGGCGAGGATTCCCGCAACAGGATTGGGGCACTGCGTCAACCAGCCCAAATTTACCGGACCGGCATCGCCGTTACGATTGAATCGGCGACGCTATTGAGCGGTAATCACAACGTCGGCGGCTTCTTGCGCATCAACTCACGATTCGTCGAACAACCCCTGGGGCACGTTCTGCTGGTGGTGGGCCGCTGGGCCGCCTCTCACCAGGGTGAGTGTGGGGCGCTGGTCGGGTAGGCCGAGGAGCGTCCGAACGTGCGAAGGTCTCCAGGCGAGTTGGTCCGCTAGGCCCTTGATGGTCAGGCCAGCCAGGTCGAATGCTTGTCGCAGTAGGACGGGCTGTTCTCCAGGGTAACCAGTGATCGACTCGGGGGCGAAGCCGGGCTGGTCGCGGAGTGTGTTGAGGCGTTGCCAGGCCCGGCTGGCGGAGGAGTCCGACAGGAGACCTACCTCGCGGCACCGGTAGATGAGCGAGTCGACGGAAACCCCCCACTTCTGGCGCAGTTCGGCGAGGCACCGCAGGTCGAGCCGACCCGGCAATTCGGGGACGATGCTCTGGCGCGGAGTGAGGAACTCGGCCGCGAAGGCATCCGCCTCGCGTTCCTGCCGCGTGTCGCCTGCGGCGATGTCTCCGTGCAGAACGAGATGTCCGAGTTCGTGGGCGGCGGTGAATCGGTAACGGTGAATGTCGTCGTAGCGGTTGGAGGTGAGGACGACAATCGGCCGGGGCAGCTGTGATGTGGAGAAGGCGTCGACCGTTTTTACGTCGTCGTCCAGAGGCGGCAGAACGACGATGATTCCGCGCGCCTCCATCTGCCGGACGACATGAGAGATCGGGTCAGACCCCAATCCCCACATGCGGCGCAGGGTCTGGGCGGCCATCGCTGGCTCGCGCGGCAGGTCAACGCCCGGGTGCACTTCTCCATCCACGAAGCCGGGCAGATCGACCGGAGGGAGTTTCACCTGCTTCTCCAGCGCGAAAGCGAGTTCCCAGACTTGCTCGGCAAGGGCCACGGCTTTGGCCCGTTGGAACACCCGGGTTGTGCGGAGACTTCGGAAATGGGCCATCGAGCTGTCAATTTTTCCGTGCGGTCGGCCGACCAGGAAGAACTGCGCGGGCACGTTGAGCGAGTCCGCCAGGCGGGGGATTAGGTCCCAGCGCGGGCGGCTGCTCCCTGTCTCGTACTGGCCGACGGCCGCCGGGGACACTCCGATGCGTTCGGCCAGTTCCTTCTTCGTCAGGCCCGCGACATGCCGTGCCTGGGTCAGGCGGGCGGGGTCGAACGCGCCGGCGATCGATTGCAGAGGGCTGCTCATTTGGCTGCTGCGGAGTCCACCGGGAAGAGCGTTTCGAGCGTGAGGTCGGGCACCACTCCGTTGTCGAAACGATCCGCTGGCCTGCCGTCCGGCGTCGAGATAACGTGGGAGTGGCCCTCTGCTAGGGGAATCTGCTCGTAGCGGGTCCAAGCCAAGTGTCCGGACGGGTCGATCAGCGCGGCTTCACCCCAGTACAGCTTGAGCAGGCCGGCCCGGTCGTTGGCCGCGTAGGCAATGGGGATCAGTCGCGTATTCGCGGGCAGGTCTGCCAGGACAGGACGCTGGTCTTCGCCCCACAGGGACTCCTGCACGTACGTGTGCCGCGCGCCGAAACGCTTGAACAAAGCGGCGGCGAGCCCGGAGATCCGCCCGTCTCCGATCCTTGCCTCGACCACAGGTGTCCGCTCGTCCTCGGCGTACCGGAAGGGGAAGAGCAGGTTCTCGCCGATCAGGACGAGTTCGTACGGCGCGCCCTCCGGCTTGACCGTCCGTACGTCCCGAAGGTCTCGGAGATTCTCAACCAGGGTCTCATACCGCCGGATCATCAATGTGGACCCGTACGGGAAGCGCTTGTCACTGCTCGATACTGCTTGAGCGTCCTGCGCGTTCGCCACTGCCTGCAGAAACGACGAGATCACCCGCTCCCGCACAGATCCGGCCTGCTCACCGAACCGTTCGGCAGCCCACGTCGAACTCTCACCCTTGTTCACGGGCGACCCCTTACTTGACCAGTCTGCACTGACGGCGTGGCCTGACTTTAGTTTTCAACATCATACTCCCGCGCCGCCCTTTCGTGCCTCGGTTCGGCCAGCGCAGTGCGGCCAAGTCATGTATCTGGGCGCGGGCAGTTTGGGACTGGCGGAGAAGTCGAAGCCTTCCAAGATGAGCTGCTGCTCGAAGCGGGCCTAGCGCAGGCGTCGCTGCATGGCGACGCTCTCGCGGCGGGACAGCTCGTCTCGCAGAGGATGCAGGAAGTCGATTCGGCCGAGTTCGCCGGCGCGGGCCTGGGCCGGCCGGGCGTTCAGGGTGTCGAGCATGCCGCGAGTTTGAGCGCGCGTAGTGCCTTGTCCAGCGCGCCGAGCTCGATCGTTGTGGCGCTGGTCATGGTGGAGTTCCTCATCGTGGTTGGTAGTGCACTGCTTCAGCGCGAACGTCGCTGCTGTACTTCGCGGCGCGCGGTGAGCTTCGCGGTGAACGTGGTGACGGCGAAGTTTCGCGGTGTTTCGCGGTGATGTTGGGCTAGCCCCGTTTCCGCACATGACCGATCTTCAGCGGAGATCTCGGGGACTACATCGAGTAGATCGAGGAGGCGGATCTGTAGATCGGGTGGTCGAGGAATGATCGGCGGTGACTGGCCCACACCCGGGATGATCCGGATGCCGACCAGTGCGTCGAAGATGAGCTCCGGTGGGGATGGCAGGCCTGCCTGCGTACAGGCCCTCGACCTTGGTGGGCGTCGCGGATGGCCAAGGCCTGCTGTACTTGGCATTTGACCAGGCAGAAGATGAGCAGGGCCAGGCAGATGACGGTGATCAGCGCGGCGATGCGGCGGTTGTTCTTCAGGTAGCAGGCGGCCACGGCCAGCGGGCCTTTGAACGCGGAGTAGCGGCGTTCGATGGCCTCTTGGCCTTTGTAGAGCCGCAGGATTTGCCCGGCGTCGGCCTGGCCGGGATCGAGGTTGGACAGCAGCGCGTACCAGCCGTCGGCTGCCTCAGCATCAATCGCGTTCTGGTCGAAGTGCCAGGCTAGGGTGGGTTTGCCAGTATCGGGGGCGATGCCAGCCTCGGCACGCACGCCGGTCACTGGCGATGACGGCGACCCGGGTGAACCGGTTCGGGCCCATCGTTTTCGCTGGCGAGGCCTCCATGGCTGTGGACTGGACAAACCGCTCCGAGCCGATCAACCGTACCCGCGACGGAGGGACGGTGACATGGGAGAGACAGGGTTTCAGGAGCTCCGGCCGGAGCCGGTCTGGGCCTCGGTGCGCGGGCACACGTATCAGCAGGCGCTGCTGTGGCGGAAGGTCTTCCCCGGTACGGTCGACCAGGTTCCCCGGGCGCGTCATCTGGTCGGGGCGCTGTTGATGGACACCGCGTTCGCTGAGGACGCCGAGTACGTGTCCGAGCTGATGACCAACGCGCTCCGGCACGCGCCCCGATCGGCCTCGGCTGCAGGTTCGGTAATCGTGGAGTGCCTGCTGGCCCCCCCTGCCAGGCGCGCGTCGCCGTCTACGACCTGGGCGGGGGTGGCACGCCGAGGTTTGTGACGCCGGTGCCGTTGAGCGGCCACGGGTACGGGTTGCGCGCGGTCATGCTAATCGCGAGCAGGCGGGGTGCAGCGGCAGCCCGGACACCGGTCATGTGGTGTGGGCGATTCTCACCCACGAGTGACCCGGTCCAGCGCGGCACCGCCCCAAACGAGGCCCACCACAGCTCAACGACACCGGCCGAACCTGAGGCGAGCGCGGCGGATGGCTCAGTAGTTTCGCTGGGTCCATCGCGCGTCGCGTCGATCTCGCCGAGGCGGGCGTGGGGCAGGGCGATGGGTGGAGTGGACGGCGCGTCCCTGGGAGGCTGTTACGCGTTGTCCGCGGACGCTCGGCCGGGTGACCGAAGGACAGTTCGCCGGCCTGAGACGGCGAGCTCGGTCAATCTGGAAGGCATCATGGCTTTCACTGGTAGTTTCGCGCACTCGACTGGTAGTCCCGGCTATCAGGACCTGCGGAATGCCTTCGCCCTTCGAGACTGGATATCGGTCAGCTGTCGCCTTCCGGCCGATGTGTAGCGCTGAACACTGCTTCTTTCGCGGCTTGGGAGAGTATGGCTTGTCCTGTGGCGGGGAGCCCGATCCGGTTCCAGTGGTGGATCACGTGGAGGGCGGTCACCGCACGGACCCCTCGGGTGAGATCACCGCGTTCTCTGATCTGCCGTAGCTTGCCGCCCGCTTCCTGGAACGCGGCCAGCCAGCCGTCGGGGAGAGCGCCCGGGTGGGCGGTGCCGAGCAGGACTTGGCGGGCCCCGCTGGTGAACTCCGCCCATGTGGTGGGGTCGGGTGGTTCCCTGAGGAGAGGTGCTCGCTGCTCGGCGACCTGTGCCCACACATCGCCCTGTTCGGTCCAGTCCAGACCTGCGGCTCGCATGAGCGTGGTGAGCAGGATGAGGGAGCGTTCCCGCCGGTCGGGCGCGTCGCCGGAGAGGAAGTCGATCAGGTGGCGACTGTCGCCGTGGAACAGGGTGTGAGCCGTGGTCATGCTGTCGGGGCCACCAAAGGCGTGGATCTCTGGCTCGTAGATGTCGCTCGTCCACCTCATGCCGTCGGCGAGTAGGCCGCGCAGCGGGTCGGGTCGCGCCGGGTCGGGGAGCTGGTAGCGGATGCGCCACGGGCCTTTGCGGAGGAACCACCATGCGGTGATCGTTCCGGCGGCTTCGGCGGTGGGGAGGATGCGGGCCAGGTGGGCGCAGGCGTGTTGTTCGCGGTCGCGGCCGTTGCCGGGGTAGGTGATGTTGATCTGCCGCCACTGGGTGTCGGTGTCGTCCATGGTCGGCCTTTCAGATGAGAAGGAGGCAGGCGTCCCAGCCGGTGGCGGCTGTTGCGGTCTCGACCAGCGCGATACCTGCCGTTCCGTTTAGGAGTCCGGCGGGTTCGTCGGAGGCCGCCGTCGTGTGCTGGTGGTTTTTCTCGATCAGGGTGAGGGGGATCTGAGTTCGGGTGTCGGCGGCGATGCGGCGGGCGGTGGCCAGGAGTCCCGCGGTCCCGTGGCACAGGCCTCGGTCGGTGAGGCGGGCCAGTTGATGGGGGTCGCTCACGCACGCGCTGAACGCGGCTTCAGCGGATTCCTGGCGTGTGGGGTCGTTGATGGCGCGGGCGGCGAGTTGGCAGGCGCGGGCGATGCCTGGGGTGCCGTAGCACCAGCTCGGCCGGCCCGGGCCGGCCTGGGCGGGCTCTGCGCGTTCGAGGTCGGTGCGGGTGATGGTCTGTGGCCACCACGCGGCGCCGTCGTCGGTGTGGCGCTGCCAGGCGTCCAGCCATCGGAGTATCCGTCCGATCGCCTCGGTGTGGCCGTCGACGTGGACGCCATCGAGGTGGCTGAGGGCCAGGAGGGCGAGTGGGCCGGTGATGCCGTGGGCGATGCCGTGGTTGCCGTGGCCGCCGGGCGAGTCCTCGCGGTGGGGTCCGTGGCGGCACCACCAGCCGGGTAGCGGTCCGATCGGGTCGGTGAGGCGCACCAGGTAGGTCAGCATGTCGCGGAGCGGATCGAGATCGCCGGTGCGGCGCAGGGCGACGCCTAGGCCGGTCAGACCGCGGATCAGGTCGAACTCGGCGTACTCCGGCTGCTGGTGCTGGTCGATGCGGCGGTGGGCGGCCTCCAGGCGATGGCGCGTCACCGCCTGGAGGCCGGCGGCTGCGGTCGCTCGCGCTCGGGTGAGACTGGGCTGGTCGGACGAGGCGAGGACGAAGGCGAGGGCGGGAGCGCCGTAGTAGAGGCTGGCGCCGCCCGCGACGCTGACGCCGTCGGCGACTGCTTGTTCCAGCGCCGCGTATGTCGCCTCCCGATTGCCGGTTGCCATGTGGAGGAGGGCGATTCCCGCTGCCCCGTCGGCGAGGGATTGGCCTGCTGTCATGATGTCCTCCGGACGAGGCTGGCGTGGGCGACTGCGCGGGCCAGGCGCAGGCAGTGCCGCTCTGACGCGGTGTCGACGCCGATCATGCGGGCGTGGTGCAGGTGCAGCAGGTCGGCCAGCACCTGGTCGGTGTCCAGGCCGTCGCGGTCGGCGAGGGCTCTGTAGGCGGCCAGCGCAGTGCGCAGGTCGTCGTCTCCGTAAGGGTGGCGGGCGGCGGCGAGTTGGGTGGCTTCCAGGCGCGGGCCGCTGCGGCGGGGGGCGTGTTCGGAGAGCCAGCGCAGGCCATCGCTGGTGAAGGCGTCGGCGATGGCGATCATTCCTGCGGCGGTGGCGGCTTGCCGGTCGCCGGACAGCCGCTGAAGGGCGGCGCGGGAGTCGGCGGCGAACACCTCCTCGGCCGCGGCGAGGGTTGGCCCGGTCCCGTGGCGGGTCTCGGGCCGGTAGGTGTGCAAGGTGTAGTCGTGCAGCAGTCCGTCGTCATGGAGCCGCTCCGCCCAGATGGCAAGGTCGTGAGCCGCGTCCCCGAACCGGGTGGCGCGCAGCGGGATCCGTAGCCGCAGGTGGGGTTCGGGGTCGGGATAGCGCAGGAACCACCAGCCTTCTGTCAGTTCGGTCGCGGGCCGGTCGGCAAGCCGGGCGAGGATGTCGTCGGATCGGCCGTAGAGGTGGGCGTCCAGCCACGGCGACAGGGCCGGCCGATGCTGAAGGGTGCTGGCGGGACGGACCAGCCGCACTGGTGGTCGATGCCGCGGTGGGGTGTGGGTGAGGGTGAGCAGGAGTTCGGCTGGTCTGCCGTCGATCCAGCCGGACGGCCCTCCGGCCTCTGCGAGGACGGCGCTCGCGTGCCGGTCCAGGTGGTTGCGCAGCACCGCCAGATGGGCGTTCTCGTCCAGGTCGAGGCGCAGCCGCACATCGTTCTCGCCGAGCAGCACCTCCCGTGGCAGCCGTTGCCGTTCGCGGTGCCGCTGCCAGGCGGCCCGCCACTGCGGCCACGTCGCGGTGCGGGCGGGCAGCGCGGTCGCGGGGATGGTCCAGCGGGCCGGGTGCAGGATGGAGCGGCCCCGCCGGATCCGTGGCAGGAACGGCAGATCGCGGGCGTGCCCCCAGTCGAAGCGGCTGCATGGAGCCGTCCACGCCGTCCAGATCTCCGTCAGGAACCGGATGAGTGGCTGCTGGGCGGTCGGCAGGAGCACGCAGTTGACCAGCAGCGGCTCGACCGGCTGCCCGGTGGTGCGGGACACCAGCCACAGCCGCCGACCGTCTCCGGCCACCGCCAGGTCCTCCAGCGTCCACGGCGGATCGGGGTGGAAGTCGCCGATGGGCAGGACGGGCAGCAGTTCGGGCGTGCGGGCGAGGGTGGCCAGGCGAGCCTCCAGCGGGGGCCCGGACAGCTGCACCGTGTCCGCGCCGGGCATGGCGGTTGGCAGGCTCGCGTAGACGCGGCGGAAACGCTCCAGTTCGGGAGGGGCGAGCAGGTGCAGGAACCGGGCGGCCGCGACTCCTGCGTGGCGGGCCCCGCTCACCACCGTCAGGGTGAACGCGCCACGTTCGAGGTCCTGTGGTGTTGCGGCGGCGAGGGTGAACCGCAGTTCGGTGTGCGGGATCGGCGGACGGTCGTCGGCGCCGCGCAGCGATCCGATCAGATCCTCATCGAGGACCACTTCGGCGCAGCCGTCCAGGGCCGACTGCTGGGCGAGCGCCGCGAGAAGAGCGTCGCGGGCGGTGAACGCTGCCGGGTTACGGCGGGGTGAGCCGCGATACCCGGCGGGGAACCCGAGAATGTGAAGGACGTCGCGCAGCGGCACGGCCGCGCCCGGACCCCACCGTTCGATGAACGCGCGATGGTAGGCGGCCCAGCCGGGCAGGTGCGGTGCGACGGCGACGAGCGCGGAGGCGGCCGCCTGAGCCTCGCGGACCACCGCAGGAGGCAGCGTCACCGAGCAGTCGACCCGCAGATCCACGGCGATCCTGTCGCCGGGGCCAGGCAGGTCGATGGTGCGGGCGATGGTGCGGGCCAGGTGCGCAGCCGGGTCGGTCACATTCATCGGCGGCCGGACCGCCGACAGCAGCACACCCGCGTTCACCAGCGCGACCAGCAGCCCCTCGGCTGCCGACGTGTCGGTGGCCGATTCCTCGGCCACCTTCGCCGCCAGTTCCTCGAACGCGATCGGGGAACTGGCAGTCTCGATCGCCAACCGCACCGGACCGGTCAGGTCGATCTCGACATCCCAGATCCGGTCGCCTTCGGGGCGGGCGCAGGGCAGCACCCACGCCCCGCCGCGGGCGTACCCCAGCGCGTTCGCCACCACCGCGACCGTGCGCAGCGTCGGCACATCCCGCTCGGCCGCAGCCGTGTACTCGGCGATGTAGCGGTCGTCGGGGCGGGCCGCGTCGTGATGCCGCTCCCCCCATCGGACCGCCACTCGGGGGCCGAACTCGATCGGAGCCACGCCGGCGAACCTGCCGAATGGGGTTGCGCGGGTTGTCCACCTCAGCAGATACCGGACCGTCGCCTCCACCAGGCGCCGTAATCTGCGCGTCTGGATCGGCTCGCGGGCCAGAGCGCGGGCGATCTGTGCGGCCAGGTGCGGCGCGGCCTGCACGAGGGCGGCCGCGAACTCCGGCAGCGCCCACGCCTCCCGCAGCCACTCCAGCCAATCCTCGGGCTGGTCGGTGGTCAGGTCGGGCCACGGGGGCAGCGTCAGATCTCGGGGGTAGGAGGCGGCCCTGATCAACGCCGCATCCGCCGCTTGGAACATCTCTCCCACCGCGTTCCGGGGGTTGGCGGAAAGAAAGAAGGGGAGGGGCCCGGCCCCTGGAAGCCGGGCCCGATTGGATCGGGTTCAGTCGGAGCCGTCGCCCGAGCAGGCGTCTGAGCCCGTGTCGCCCGAGCCGCAGTTGTCGTCGGTGCTGGTGGCGTAACCGCTCGCGGCGGGCCCGGCGTCGACCAGGCGGAGGTTCAGTTCGTACTTCATCAGCGGGTTCCCTTCTCATTGGGGGTGAAGACGAGGACGAGGCGGCTGTGCCGCTTGTCCAGAACCACCCCGTCCGGCACGTCGCCGTCGGGGGTATGCGCGGGAAGGACGTGCAGCACCGGAGACGGGCTGCCCGCCTCCACCCACGCGCGCATGTGCTCGACCATCCGCCCGGCCGCCGCAGCGGCCTCGGGCCCGTGGGCGTATGCGCCGAGATCGAAAAGCCGGCCGGTCCAGCGCAGGGCCGACCGGTAGGCGAAGGTGCCATTGTGGAGGGTGGCAGGGGTGCCGAACCGCCACGAGGGGGCGACGATGCCGGACTTGACGGCCTCTTCTTGCGCCGACAGCGCCACGAACTCCTGCACCTCGCCTATGAGGCGGGTCGCCAGCCACAGGTTCAGGTCGGCCAGGATGGTGCGGGGCGGCAGGCTCATCCCGGCCCACGCCTCCTCGCGGGGGTTGGTGAGGAGGTCGGCGACGACGGCGGGGTCGATCTGCTGGCCCTCATCCAGCCGCAGGTGGACACCGTCGGCGATGTCGACATACCGCATGTCGTGGGCTCCGGCGCCCTGCATGGAGACGAACCCGCACTGGCGGTGGCTCTCACTGACCAGACGGTCCCCTGACCGTCGCAGCGCCCATGATCGGGTCATCCCGAACGTGCGCAGCGGCACGACGAGGACACCGCCTTCGGTGAGCTGGTCGCGCCACGCGGGCGGGATGTCCCATGCCCCGGCCGTGACGATGATCAGGTCGTAGCGGCGGCCCGGCTTGATCGGCCGCTCAGCGTCCGCACACACCACGATGACGTCGTTGTAGCCCGCCGCTTCCAGGCAGGCGGCGGCCCGGTCGGTCACGTCGGGGTCGATGTCGACAGTCGTGACCGATCCGGCCGGGCCGACGAGTTCGCGCAGCAGCGACGCGTTGTAACCGCCGCTGCCCACTTCAAGCACATGCCGGCCCTCCATGCGGCCGAGCGCGTCCGCCGCTTGGCCGAGCATCTCCGCGATGAGGAACGGGGCCGACACCGAGCTGATGTTCTCCTCACCGACCCGTTTGGTGATGATCGCGGTGTTCTCGTATGCCTCTTGCAGAGGGATACCCGGCGTGTAGAGCTCGCGGGGGACGGTCCGAATCGCGGCCTCCACCTCGGGGCGCAGGGCCAGACCCTTCGCATGGTGATCGGCTGCCAGGCGGTCGACCATCTCGTTGCGGAGACTCTCGCTGTCTATCGTCGTGCCGACACTCATGACGGTGCTCTCTCCGATGCGTGTGGGCCGCCGCGGCGCGGGGCGGCGGGCGGCCTCCAGATGTCCCGGGGCGATCCCGGCGACGGACTCTCATGCTGCCCGACCGGCCGACCGCTTTCAGTCGAACGACTCAGCCTGTCCCCACGATGAGCCGGCTGGTCGTGAGAGTAAAGGCACGCCATGTGTCACTGAAGTGATCACGTTTCGTGAAAGTGATACGGGGCGTATCAACCGGAGACTGCTGTCAGTGGCCGGTGTGCGAGGTACCGAGGATCGCGGCGAGTTTGCGGTAGCGGGAGGCGGTGGGGTTGGCGTGCTGGGCGCGGCGGGCGATGACATCGGGGAGCGCCTGGTGGCGGGCCCAGTCGGGGCTGGCGGTGCACACCTCCAGCAAAGTGTCGAGGGAGGCGTCCCATTGGCGGGTCTCGGCGAGAGCGAGGGCGATGTCGAGGTGGAGCCGGTTGCGGGCGGCGGGGGTAAGGGCGGAGGTATCGCCCATCGCGGCGTAGGTTTCCAGGGCCTTGCTGGGCCGTCCGGTCGACACCTGGAGGCCGACCGCTTGGGCACGGACGGTCGCCGGGCCGAACGCTGTCCCGTTGACCGACACGTCCCGGCCGATTCTCGCGGCGACCGCGTGCCCTTGGGAGAGCAGGTCGTCGGCCCGCGTCACGTTCCCGTCGCGGGCCGCCACGACGGCCGCGAACGTCACATGCCACCCGTAGGTGGCCAGCAGCGTGGGATCGTTGTTGCTGTAGCGGGGCTCGATCATCACATAGGAACGTTCAGCTGTGGCAGACGCCTGGTCGAGACGGGCGTCCCGCAGGTAGATCCACGACCGCCCCGAAGCGACCATCGCCGACCGCACTTCATCGCCCGCGAGATCGGCCTGTGCGGCGGCATGCCCGATTCCGGCGTAGGCGAGGTCGCGGGCGCCGAATTGGTTGGCGACGTAGGAGGCCAGCCGGAAGGCGTCGGCCATCACCGACGCGGCTGCCCCTTCGCTCCCTGCGGGCATCGTATGGGCGACGGCCGCGGCCTGCCGGACGGCGATGGCCACCAACGCGCCCGCCGTGGCGTACTGCCCGGCGCGGTACCGGTCCCACGCCGCCACAAGCCCGGCCGTCACCTCCCCGGCGGACACGGGCTCAAGATCGCCGGTGACCCCGGCCGCGGTGTCGTGGACAGCCCGCGACAGCTCTCGCAACATCGCCCGGTCGTCGCGGCGCATCGCTCGGCGGGGTTCCTGCTGGCCGAGCACCACCGACACGTCTGTGTGCAGCGCGGCCGAGATCCTCAGAAGGGACGGAAGTCCAACCCCCAAGTCCCGCTCGACCTTGCGGATCGTCGCGACCGACAGGTCGGTCGCCTCGGCGAGCTGTTCCTGGGTCATCTCCGCGCGCAGTATTTTGATCCGCTCGCCAGTCGTGTAGTCGCTCCACCGGGTCATTGGTCGGCCCTCTCTCCCGCCGGATGCCCGGCGTAGTCGGCTCTCGCCCCGTCCAGAGGGCGCGTGGCCCGTTCATGCCTAGTATGCGGACGAGGCGTACGAAACGTCTTCGATCTCATGCTCCATCCGCCGACCTCACCACCGTGACCACCGTGGCCCACTGCACCGTCCACCCCAGCCTGGTGGTCGGGGCCGCCGATCCGCCAGCGCCTGCAGCGCCGAGCGGTCCTACCGGAAGAACTGCTCCAGCTCCGCGGGTAAGTGCTCGCCGGGGAAGGGGGCATCCATCGTTACCTGTCGCCGGGGAGAAATCCGAATGGCACGGTCCCAGGGAGAAAGGGCTGCACCAGGGTGAACAGGCGCCATCATTGAACCGAAACGAAGATCACGCGATCGTCGATCTCTATCAGCCTCGATCGCCCTTCCTGCGAGCGAGCTCTGCGGCGTACTCGGCTCTGGGTGCTCCGGCTCGGCGCTTCCAGTTGGAGGCGGTCTCGAGGTGGAGTCCCAGGAGTTCGGCGAGAACGGCGGCGGGCAGTTCTGCGGCCAGTTCCATCAGGGCGGTGTTACGTGCGCAGCGGGCTTGGATGCCGAGTTCGTTCAGGCGGTAGCCGAGTTGTTGGCTACTGAATGGTTTTCCAGGACGGCAATGGGCGCTGCCGAGCAGCCAAGCTTTGGGCCTGGCAGCGTCTCGGTGGTTGGGTGAGGGGGCGTCTCGGAGCCGCAAGACCAAGGCGTCCAGGGGTGGCGGCAGGTCCAGAGGCTGGGCTCCGAGGGCAATCGATACTGTGGAGCCGGCTTGGGTGATGTCGCTGGTGGCGATACGGACGATGCGGCTCAAGGGTTGTGCGAATAGCAGGACGAGGAGGCCGCCGACCCGGATCGATAGATCAAGGTCTTCATCGTGAAGAAGCTGCTGGATTTGGTTCCATCGTTCGTCTTCTTCGATGATGCTGACGCTGTTCGACGACGTGGGACGGCCGGGGAATTCGAATGGGTCGGAGTGGTGGTTTCTGGCGGTCCAGACCAGGAAGTTTCGTGCAAGCTCGCGCATCCATGGGCCTTGATCGAGCCAGAGGTCGATATCGGCCTGGGTGCAGGTGGCCAAGGTGGCGCCTCTGTCTTGGAGCCAGGCCAGCAGCTTGATCGCTGCCAGGATCTCATGGCGTGCGCTTACCATTTGGCCGTAGGTGATGATTTTGATCTTGGATGCTCGGCGGAGGCGCCGCAGGTAGTACCACGTCGCGAACGACTGCACGATACGGCGCTCTGCAGGAGAGGCGACTTCGGGGAGGGCGGTGGGGAGCCATCGTTCCAAGCTCGACAGGTACTCATCACGTGGTGGAAGCAGACCATTGGTCACCAGGACGTCGCGAAGGTATTGGGCGGCTTTGGCGGGGCGGAGGTGGTCGAGAGCTTCGTGGCTGATGGGCCTGTCGGTGGCGATCAACGTGGTGAGCATGGTCTGTGTCGCGGGTCGCTGCAGCCAGATCATGGCGCGACGGGGGTTCCCGCTCATCAGGGCGTGGTAGAGCGGTTCACGCTCGGGCTGGATCTGCCCATCAGGGTCGGCCAGCAGGTCGTGGAGGGCCGATTCCAGGGCGCAGGAATCACAAAGCCCATGATGGAAGAGGCGGGATGTCTGCCCGCATTCGATGCATTCGCGGTTGGAGATCGGATCCTTGGCGTAGCAGACCCGACAGAGGGCCCCACCTGCCGGGGATCGGCCCGCGACCCGCTTGGTCTTGTGGCAGCCCTGACAGGGTTCCGTGCGTCGGCTGCACTCGCCGCAGATCGGTTCGCCGTTCGGACCCCGTGCGTGGACTCGGCGGGTCTTGGAACAGCGCGAACATGTTTGGCGAGGACGGAGGTTAGCGGAGCAGGAATCGCATCGGGGAGCGCCGGTGGAGATGCGGTAGCAGCCTTTGGTCTTGCCGCAGATCGAGCAGGTGGCGGTGGGGAGTTCGTAGCAGGCTCTGCAGAGTCGTTCACGGGAGGAGACAAGGTAGCGGCGCTGACCGCAGGAAGAACACTCGCTGTGCTGGCTGGGCTCGTAGGTTCTGCAGAGGTCGCACAGTGGTCGGCCTTGCAGATCGCGGCCGGCAGGCGTCTTGAGTCGCTGGCAGCGGGCGCATCGCTCTTGGCGGGCGGCCGAGTAACACCGTTTGCAGCATCGCTGGCCGACTTGGGTGAAGCGCAGTGGAAGGTCGTCCTTGCCGCAGAGAGGGCAGGGCGGCCGGATGATGCCGTGTGCCCCTGCGGCGATGAGCGCGTCGATCAACGCGATGATCCGTGGTGTCCCCTGAGCGCCCTGTCCTGCGAGCAGGGCGGGGTTGTCGGTGAGCGCGGCCGCGGTGTGGCCGCGCTGGTGGGGTCGCGGGATCGCTTGAGTGATCGTGGCGAGGGCTTTGTCGCGGGGGAAGGAGGGAGCGATCTGGCTGATGACCTGGCAGATCGCCTCTATCGGGTCCGTGGGCTGGTGCGGTCGGCAGGAGCGGCAGTAGGGGCGGCCGAGGTGATCTCGGTGGCCGACAATCCGCTGGTTGCCGCAGGAGGTGCAGAGCGGCCGTTCTACTACCGAGCAGGCGCGGCAGATCCGTTCGTGTCCGCTGAGGAACAGCAGTGCTGTCTCCCTGCCGCAACGTGGGCAGCGGGGTGTCACCAGGTGCTGAGCTCCGATCTTCCGCAGTGCCGGAATCAGCAGCTCAACCGAACGCATTCCGTTGGACCGGCCGCGGGTCAGCAGCCCCGGGTCGGTCTCGAGCGCCTGGGCCAGTTCACGCTGGCCGCGACTGCTGGTCACGATGCTGGTCACCATCTGACGCACCCGGTCTCCCTCCAAGGCCGGTTCGAGGCCCGAGATGATCTCGGTGATGAGGCCCAGCGGGTCGATGATGTAGCGGGGCAGGTCAACGGTCCGGGGGGTGGCCATACACGCCTACTCGGTGATGCGGGCGGGCTTGGGCCGGAACGACCCCATCCCCGCGGGCGGCTCGTCATTCTCGCCTCCGCCGGCGGCTGCTGCGGTTCGCCGGGGTTTGGCGGCCGCGGTGAGCGGTATTGGCTCGATGAGTTGCTCCATACCGCAGCCGAGGATGTCCAGCAGGGCCAGGAGGACTTTCATGTTCAACCGTTCGGGCTTCTCGGTCACCAGCCGGTAGACCTGACTGACGGACAGATTCACCCCCCGCTCGGCCAGCAGCGGCCTGAGGTCGGTGGTGGAGAACATGCCGCGATTGGCCATGATCTCCCTCAGGTGCCAGCGGAAGTCCAGCTTCATGGTCATGTCGCCCTCCTATCGCTCGTCCTGGTCAGGGGCGAGCGTGCGGTCAAGGATCTTGCGCATCATCGTGTTCATGAAGTCGCCGGTGACACCGGTGTAGAGCGCGGTGGTCGAGGCATATTCATGGCCGACCTGTTCCTGCACGAACTTCTCGTCCGCGCCGTCCTCGATGAGGTGGGTCACGTAGGAATGGCGCAGGCAATGCGGGACCAGGGCAGGGTCCAGGCCGAGCGCGTCGCGGTACTGGGCGAAGCGTTCTTCGATCTCCCTGGGCCGCAGCCGTCCGCCCCGCTCGGTCAGCCACAGCGCGGCCTTCGTCCCTGGCCGGTAAAGAGGGCGGATGTTGGTGAGGTAATCCTCCACCGCCTCCACGGCCCACGGCATCACGCTCAGCACCGTGCGGCGCTTGGGCGGAGACCCTTTGGTGCTCTTGCCGAACCGGACCTGCAGGGCCCCGAACCGTCCCAGCTCGACGGCCTTCTTGTTGCGATGAAAGTCGACGACGTCCAACTTGGACGCTTCGTTGCAACGCAACCCCCACCCGTAGATCACTTTGAAGACCGTCGCGTCGCGGTAGGCCGCCAAGGCGCCCTTGCGGCCCAGCCTGATCTTCTCTTCGACCTGCGCGTCGGCGTAGTCCAGGAATTGCTGGATCTCCTTACGGGTCATCGGCCGCCGGGCCGGCGCCCCCTCGTACTCCACCAGATGGGTTGCGGTGTTCCACTCGTGACACACCTGGATGGGGTGGGTGCCGAACCGAGCCTCGCACTCCTGGGGCCACTGGTAGTACGGCGAGGTGATGTAGTCGCAGAACATTCGCAGAGCGATCTGGTAATTGCGGATCGTGGATTTGGCCCGCCCCAACTCCGACACGAGGTGGTCCATCCACTCGTCGACCTGACCAGCGGTCCAGTTCCAGGGGTACTCATCAGCGAACTTCTGGAAGCGGCGGACGGTGTGTATCCGGTCGTCGATCGTGGCCTGCTGCAGCCTGCGGCCGCCTCGTTGCTGCCGGGTCCAGCCCATCAGCATCGCCGCGAACACCGCGTCCTCCGGATGGAGTCGCGTGACGACACTCGTCAACGCCACCCGGGCGGATCCGCTTTCCGGGTCTACTTCCACCACACTGGCCCCTTCCGTACACCGCACGAATCGTGCAACAGATGCACTAGTAGGCGCAAGGGGCCTGCTCAGAGCAGGTCTTATCAATCGGCAAGGAGTCGCTAAGATGTCGCAGAACAAAGGCATGCAGCCCGAGGAATCGTGCATCAAACGCAATTCCGCGCCAAGCCCGATCTTGCTCGTGGTGACCGGTCCTCCGGGTTCGGGGAAGACGACTCTTGCCCGTCGGATCGCGGACGCTTGGCTGCCCGGCAGTCATCCGGGACGAGATCAAGCAGGGGATCGTGCTGGGTGCCTCAGGGTTCGATCCCGAGGGCGAGGATCCTTTCAATCTGCCTGCCTTGGCGGCGTTCTTCGGCGTTCTGGATGTCATGCTGAAAGCGGGCGTGACGGTGGTCGCCGAAGCCGCCTTTCAGGATTGGCTCTGGCGTCCGAACCTGGAACCGCTTAAGGAACTCGCGCGGATCCGCATCATCCGGTGCGTTGTCGATGCCAAGGTCGCCCGTGACCGCGTTGCCCGCCGAGCCGAGCACGGCGGTCATCGAGCAGCTCATGCCGACCAGGAGCTGCTGAGAATGATTGCCTTGGGCGAATACAACCTGGATGAATTCGGCTGGGTCAGCTTGGATCTGCCAACCCTGACTGTCGACACTACTGCGGGCACCAGTCCGCCCCTCCCCGAGATCGTCAATTTCGCTACAGCCTGAACGCGGGATCAAGCAGCGGGCTGTGGCTGTGCGTCGGATTCCCAGCCGTAGGGAGCACTCCCGCCGCCGCCTGGATGTTGGGGTGGCCACTGGCCGATCTGGCTGATCTGGTCGCCCAGCCTCCCGTCCCGGCGGCTCAGCTCTCAGGCGCATCTGGCTGTGCCCTGGGACTGAAACGCTGATCGCCAGCGCCCTCGAGCCGGACTGTCCGGCGGGCCAGCGCTCGTGGGCTCGTCCGTTTGTCCCCTGCTCGATGGAACCCGAGGCCGGAGGCGAGGCGGAGGAGAGCGACGAAGACTGGTAGGGCGCCTCTGGGCCGTTCCTCCACGGGGCGGCCCAGAAGCATTCACACGCCAAGTTCGCACGGGCGCGCACCGCCGCCCTCTACCGGCTAGCGCGGCGGAAACTCGCGCCGCTGCCTGGGGTACAGTCCTGCGGCCACCGTGACACCCCCCGCAGCAAGCACGATCTGGATCAGCAGCTCTATCCAGTCGATCACCCCAGTGTCCGTGACGCTCAGCACGGTGCCGATGAACGCCGAGACGACGCCGATCACGATGGTCAGCCAGATCGGGATGGACTGGCGGCCCGGCACGACCAGGCGGCCGAGGGCTCCGATGACGACGCCAATCACGAGCGCGGAGATGATCCCGGTCACTTCCATAATGCGCACTCCCGCGAGATGGCCGCCAACCGACACCATGAGGACAGGACGGGAGCCACGTCAGCACTCAGCGATCTACAACTGAAGAGGGTCAGCGTCCGCGTACGTCGGTCAGGGAGTACCAGTCACCGATGGTGCGGGCCTTGCCGGTGTTCGCGGGGATATGGGTCAGGAATGTGCCGTGGGCGGTGATGGTCGCCGTGGTGGTGAAGGCGCGTCCCTGGCTGAGGGCTCGGGCGGAGTCCTGGGTGAACCGGAGCTGTTGCACATCTCGGCGCAGGGCGGTGAAGGTCTGGGTGTCGGTGATCGCGTGCCAGACCAGGGCGCCGCCGTCAACTGTTCGCAGCGTGTAGAGCGGTTTGCCCGCGCGGTCTTGGCGTTGGACGAGCCACTGGCCCTGCACGGCTTGGCGCTCGGCCTCCCGCGCGGCGCCTGCCTCGTTGGTGTAGATGCCGTCGGCCAGTACCTGGGTGCCGGCTTGGCCGAGCGTGGCCTGGTTCTTGGCGAAGGTCGCGGCGAGTTGCCGCGGGGACAGCAGCAGTCGCTGGCCGTCGCTCTCGCCGACTGCGACGGCCGATCCTGCCTTGTCCAGGGCGACCGCCGGCGGCTTGGTGCGTGACCAGCTCCCGGAGACCAGCTTCCAGCTTCCTGCCGTACGCGTGAGCACGGCGGTGCCGTAGCCACCGGATTCACGGAAGGAGGCGGCGAACCAGTCGAGGTTCCCGGCCGGGCGGGGGAGGTACACCTGGACCTGGGAGATGGGGGCGGGAAGCGTCGGGGTACGGCCGAGGAGACGATCGAGGCGAATCTTGGCCCGGCTCAGCCGCAGCGCCACGTCGGCCTGGATCTTCTCCAGCCCCGCTCCCTGGTTTCGGATGGCGCGAGTCCAGAGCTGGCGGTTGCGGGTCAGCAGGGTCCTGGCCTGGGCGGGGGTGACGGCGACCCGGGTTGAGGGGGACGCCGGACGGTCCTGGCGCTGATCAGCCGAGGCGGGCGAGCCGGCCAGGCGGTCCACGGCCGCCTCGGCCGTCGAGCCGGTTGGCGGGCCGTCGGCGCTACAGCCGAGGGCCGAAAAGACGGTCAGCGCGAGTACCGCGGCGATTCTGGTGGAGCAGGGTGATACTGCCATGTCGGTTGTCCCTTTCGGGTGATGGATGCTTGTGGCGCCAGTCATCCACCCACCCGTTGCACTACCTGTGACACCACTACGACCGGCGCGTTTGCCCGGCGAGCTGGCTCCCAGCGGGCCGGGGGACCGCCGATCGCGACGAGGAGCCGTCGATGGCCGGCAGCGCACACGGATCCGCTGTGAGGGGCGCATGAACCCAGTGGGAAGCGCCAACGAGTACATCGCATGACCGGTTGCGAGGCCCGGCTACCAGCGCGATGCAGGCGACTTCGTCGTGCGCATCCACTCACGGCCACTACCGGCCAGCCGCATTCCGCCAACGCCGGAGCGTGGAACAGCACGCGGTGTCTGCTCGCACGGCGTTTCGATCTCAACAGCGGTCACCGTGCTCCTGCGATATCGCGGGAACCAACCGTGAGGGTCCAGGACTGGACACGGGGCACACAGTCGATCGACAACGTCCTGGACGAGCGGAGGACGATCGACATGCGAGAGATCATCGACGATGAGCCACAGCCGGATCTGGTCTGTGCAGGGGTGCGCGGACGCAGCTTTCAGGGGCGATGCATTGGCGGAAGGTCTTTCTCCAGCACGCCCGATCAGGTGCCGAGGGTGCGGGCGTTGGCACGCGCGCTCCTGGCGGACACCCCGTTCGCCCAGGATGGTGAGCTGATCGCCGCGGAACTGGCCACCAACGCGATTGCGCACGCGCCGAGGTCCGGTTCACCGGACGGATCCGTCATCCTCGAATGCCTGCTCCATCCCGGTGAGGTGCGCATAGCCGTCTACGATCAGGGCGGCGGTGTAACGCCGATCTTCGCCGCGCCGATGCGGCTCAGCGAGCACGGGTACGGCTTGCGGGGTGTGGCCCTGTGGCGGCTCGGGCGGGGCGCGGGAGCCCGGGAACGGGCCATGCCGTGTGGGCGGTCCTCGCCCGGGAGTAGCCGCAAAACCGCTGGTCCAGGGCGACCCGCGTCACGGCGGACATAGCCGAGATGGCCGAG
Source organism: Acrocarpospora sp. B8E8 (assembly GCF_039871605.1). Taxonomy (NCBI): domain Bacteria; kingdom Bacillati; phylum Actinomycetota; class Actinomycetes; order Streptosporangiales; family Streptosporangiaceae; genus Acrocarpospora; species Acrocarpospora sp. B8E8. The sequence continues at coordinate 51,583 of NZ_JBDPLV010000072.1, forward strand.
ATGGCCCGGTGCACCGCCACGTCTGCGGCGTGTTCGCACTCGATGGCGGGCTCGTGCGATGCGGTTCTTGCAGCGGTGTGCGCAATGGGGCGTGACTGCCAATGGGGCTACCGGTGGGGTTTCCGGCCAGATAGGTTGAGCTGGTCTGGGCCAAGGGGGCAGCACGTGGCCTTCGACATGCGAGAGATCATATTCGATGACCCACAGCCGGATCTGGTCTGGGCGGCGGTGTGCGGGCGCTCCATCACGGGGCGATGCTTTGCCGGAAGCTCCTGGCGAATACCCGTTCGCCCAGGGAGCTTGTGGCCTCGGAACCGGGCACCAGCGCGATTGTGCACGCGCCGAGGTCCGCTTCCCTGGACGGCTCCGTCAATCCTCGAATGCCTGCTACATCCCCGCGTCACGCGGACATAGCCGAGATGGCCGAGATGGTCCCGCGCACCGCCACGTCTGCGGCGTGTTCGCACTCGATGGCGGGCTCGTGCGATGCGGTTCTTGCAGCGGTGTGCGCAATGGGGGCGCGACTGCCAATGGGGCTACCGGTGGGGTTTCCGGCCAGATAGGTAGAGCTGGTCCGGGCCAAGGGGGCAGCACGTGGCCTTGGAGGGGTTACCGATGGCTCTCCCGACTCCTAGGAGGGAGTCGATGTCATGGGGCGGGGGCGCGGGGATGGTCTGGAAGGCATGGCAAGCCTGATATGCCCAGCGTCTGGTGTGGTCGGCTGGTGGTGGAGCTTTGAGGTTTGGCTTGGGCGAGGTTCGGTTTGAGGGCTGAGAGTCCGGTGAGAGGTCGCGCGCGAGGCTGGCGGGGGTTTCCCCGGCCTTTTGGTGATCAGGCCGGGGGTTCCGCCATTGGGGAAGGCGCGCGATCAACCGTGGTTGTAAGGGGCTGGCCGGCGGGGGCGCGCTCCCGGGGTGGGCGGGTCACGTCAGGGCGGCGTGGGCGCATCCGGGGCGATGGGCGGGGTCGCCGAAGTGATCGCCGGGCACGTTGTCGAATGCGATGTCGGATGTGGTGTCGATCTCGGTGTCGACCTCGGGATCAGGGGCGAGGTATTCGCCCAGATCGGCAAGGGCGGTGATCGCCGCCATCGGGACGGCCTCGCCGCATCCGGGGCATTGGCCCAGCAGCAGCCAGCCCGTGCCGGGGGCCAAGGTCAGATCGGGGATGAACCGCCAGGCACGCTCGGTGACCGGTTCGGTGACCGTGAGCACCATGCCCGGGTAGCGGCCGTCGGCGTAGCGGCGGTCGGGGTCCTCGGTGACCGTGACGTCCTCGGCTCCGACCCCGAGCGTGATCGCGAGGGCGCGGGCGGCGGCGGCCCGGCGGGCCCATTCGGGCCAATCCCGGTGACGTGCCGCGAACGCGGCGGCGTCATGATCGCGGTGGCGGCGCGCGGCGGTGGCGGCCCGTTCGGCCAATCCGGCCACGCCGGTATTGGCGGTATCCGGCATCATGAATTCATCCTTTCCTAATCCGGTGATTTCACGCGGGGCGGCTAGCGTCATTCCCGTGTTTTAGATTCCTACCCCTATTTCATCTCGTGTCCGGGGGAAGTCAACCCGTACGGCGGGCTACTTTCGAGGTGATTTACCAGCCGAGAAGGTTAGCCACTCCAGCCGTTTTAGGCTGGTCATTCCGGTTGCCGTTCGCCCGGACCCGAGATAGCGTCGGGTTAGAACAAAACGAAATACCGGCGGAAACACCGGGAATAAGAAACGCCGTACACGGCGGTTCCCCCAGGAGTTTCCGCCCCCCGGATTTATTCACAACCCGGGGCCGCCGCCTGAATTCCGCCCGTTTCCCGCCCCCGAGTTTCCGTCCGCTATCTGGAAAGGACCCCGCGCGATGACCACGCCAGCCACACCGCCGCCGCCCCCGCCGGCACCGGGGGTGTCCGGCCCGGCCACGACCCCCTCCACAAGTCCCGCCACGAGTCCCGCCCCGGCCGGGGCGGGAGGCCGGTTGCGCAACGGCGAGCTGCGCCGTCAGGTGGCCGAGCTTCTCGCCGCCCGGGCGGGCACCGAGGCGACCCCCGGCGACATCGCCCGCACCCTGAAAAGATCGTCCGGGGCGGTCGGCAACGCCCTGAAGAACCTGGCCGACCGGGGCGAGGCCGAACTGACCTCGACCAGACCGGTCCGCTACCGGGCCACCGCGACCACCGCCGCCGCCGCGAGCGCCACCCCCACCCCGCCCACCC
>NZ_JBDPLV010000073.1:0-50887 GCF_039871605.1 Acrocarpospora sp. B8E8
GAGGACGCCGATGTGATCGTCAGTCATGTCGGGCTGGCGGAACGGGCCCGGGTGAGCGCTCCGGGTGTGGTGCTGGTGCCGTTCCAGATTTTCATCGGTGATCCGGCGGTGACCAGGCTGGTGACGGTACTCAAGAACGGCGGCACCATCGATGGCTGACCGGCCCGGCACGGCCCCGCTCCCTCTCGATCCGCGGGCCGTCCGCCTCACCGCCGTCGCGGACAGCCGCGATGAGGCGATCCGCCAGTGCGGACAGGCCCTCGTCGACGTGGGCGCCGTGGACGAGAGATACATCAACGCCATGATCGAGCGAGAGCGCTCGATCTCCACCTACGTCGGCGAGGGTGTGGCCATCCCGCACGGCACCCTCGCGGCCAAGGACGCCGTCCACCATGACGCGATCTGCGTGCTGCGCTTCCCCGACGGCGTCGACTGGAACGGCGAGCAGGTCACCGTCTGCGTCGGCATCGCGGCGCGGGGCGACGGCCATGTGCGGCTCCTGGCGGAGCTCGCCCAGATCCTGCTCGATCCGGACAGCGCCCGCGCCCTGCGGGACGCGACGGAGATCTCCGCGGTCGTTGACCTGCTGCAACCCTCAAGAGAGGAAGCTCCCTAGTGAAGGTCGCCCGTTTCCACGCTCCCGGCGACATCCGCATCGAGGACGTTGCGGAGCCCGTCGAGGGCGCCGGTGAGGTGAAGATCCGTGTCCGCAACTGCTCGACCTGCGGCACGGACGTCAAGATCTACAAGCACGGCCACCATCACATCAGGCCGCCCAGGGTCATGGGCCACGAGATCGCCGGCGAGATCGCCGGCGTCGGCGAGGGCGTGACCGGGTGGGAACCGGGCGACCGGGTGCAGGTGATCGCCGCGATCCCGTGCGGCCGGTGCGAGGAATGCCGCCGCGGCCACATGACGGTATGCCCGAACCAGGAGTCGATGGGCTACCACTACGAGGGTGGTTTCGCCCAGTACATGATCGTGCCGGCCAAGGTGCTCGCCGTGAACGGTCTCAACCGCATCCCCGACGGGCTCGGCTTCGCCGAGGCTTCGGTGGCCGAGCCGCTGGCCTGCGTGTTGAACGGCCAGGAACTGGCCCGGGTCGGCGAGGGCGACGACGTGGTCGTCATGGGGGCGGGCCCCATCGGCTGCCTGCACGTCCGGCTGGCCCGCTCGCGCGGCGCCGGGAGGGTGTTCCTCGCCGATCTCAACGCCGACCGGCTCGCGATGGCGGCCGGTCTGGTCCGGCCGGACGCCACGATCTGCGCCGGTGACACAGACGCCGTGGACGAGGTGCTGAAGCTGACCGGAGGCAGGGGAGCGGACGTCGTCATCACCGCCGCCGCCTCCGGAATCGCCCAGCAGCAGGCGCTGCAGATGGCGGCACGCCAGGGGCGCATCAGCTTCTTCGGAGGCCTGCCCAAGGACGACCCGATCATCTCGGTCGACTCCAACCTGGTGCACTACCGAGAGCTGACGATCGTCGGCGCCAACGGGTCCAGCCCGGCACACAACGCGCGAGCGCTCCAGCTCATCGCCGAGGGCGCGGTGCCGGTGTCCGACCTGATCACGCATCGCCTCCCCCTCGCGGAGGTCCTGGACGCCATCGACATCGTGAGTCGTGGCGCCGCGATCAAGGTGACCATCGAGCCCTGAAAGGAGTCCGCAGATGCCGGAAAGGACAGTGGCCGTCGCCTCGCGGTCCGGTCTGCACGCGCGCCCCGCCAAGATCTTCGTGGAGGCGGTGGCGCGGCAGGGGGTGGCCGTGCGCATCCGGGTGGGTGACGGCAAGCCGGTCCCCGCCAACAGCATCCTGGCCGTGCTGTCACTCGGCGCCGGGCACGGCACCGAGGTCACCCTTAACGCGGAAGGGCCGGACGCGGACGCGGTGCTGGCGTCCCTCGCCGAACTGCTCGCCCAGGACCTGGACGCCGAGACGGTGCCCGATGCCTGAGCCGGTGCCGGCCGCCGAGACGCTGCGCGGCCTGGGCATCAGCCCCGGCCGCGCCGCGGGCCGGGTGTACCGGATGGCGGGCCCGCCGCTGCTGCCGAACCCCGTCCCGGTCACGGACACGGTCGCGGAGATAGCCCGGGCGGTGCTGGGGCTGGAGGAGGCCGCGGCGGAGCTGGCCCAACGGGCGGCGAAAGCGGCCGATCCGGCGGCCCGCGACATCTTGGAGGCGCAGGCCGCGATCGCGGCTGACCCCATGCTGCGCGAGTCGGTCGATGAGCAGGTCAGAGCGGGGATGGACGCAGCGCACGCGATCGACACCGCGTGCGCCCACCATCGCCAGATGCTGCTGTCCGCGGGCGGCTACTTCGCGGAACGCGCGAGCGATCTCGACGACATCAGGAACCGCGCCGTCGCGGCCGCCCTCGGCCTGCCGATGCCGGGCGTCCCTTCGCCGGGCCACCCGTTCATCCTGACGGCTGACGATCTCGCGCCCGCCGACACCGTGAATCTCGATCCCGGCGTCGTGCTCGCCCTGGTCACGGAGAAGGGCGGGCCGACGAGCCACACCGCCATCCTCGCGCGGGCCCTCGGGCTGCCCGCGGTGGTGGCGTGCCATGGCGCCACCGGCATCGCCGACGGGACGTGGGTGTCCGTCGACGGCGACACCGGCGAGGTCGGCACCGACATCGGCGAGGAGGCGGCCGGTGAGATCCAGCGGCAAGCTCTCGCCGAGCGCGACCGGCTGGGCACGGCGAGCGGCCCGGGCCGGACCGCCGACGGGCATCCGGTCAAGTTGCTGCTGAACATCGGATCCGTGGCGGATCTCCAGGCCGGCGTGGCCGCGGAGGGCGTCGGTCTCTTCCGCACCGAGTTCCTCTTCCTCGACCGTCGCACGGCCCCCACGCATGAGGAGCAGACCAGCGCGTACGCGGCGGTCCTGCGAGCCTTTCCCGGCGCGCAGGTCGTCCTGCGGACCCTGGACGCCGGCACGGACAAGCCGCTGCCCTTCCTCGGCCTCGCCGACGAGATCAACCCAGCGCTGGGGGTCCGGGGGCTCCGCGTGTCGCGCCGCCAGCCGGACGTGCTCGACGCCCAGCTCGACGCCATCGCCGAGGCCGCCGCCGCGAGTGACGCCTCACCGTGGGTGATGGCGCCCATGGTCACCACGCCAGGGGAGGCGGCCGACTTCGCGCGACGGGCCCGGTCCCGGGGACTCGCCAACGTCGGCGCCATGGTGGAGGTTCCGGCCGCGGCTCTGCACGCCCGCCGGCTGCTCGACGAGGTGGACTTCCTGAGCATCGGCACCAACGATCTCAGCCAGTACACCTTCGCCGCGGACCGCCAGCACGGCGACCTCGCCGACCTGCTCGACTCCTGGCAGCCGGCCCTCCTCTACCTGATCGCGCAGTGCGCCGAGGCGGGGCGTGCCGTGGGCAAGCCGGTGGGAGTCTGCGGAGAGGCCGCCGCCGACCCGTTACTGGCCACCGTCCTGGTCGGGCTCGGCGTCACGAGCCTGTCCATGTCGGCCCGGAGCGTGCCCGCCGTACGGGATGCCCTCGCCCGTCACTCCCTAGCCCAGTGCCGGCACAACGCCGAACTCGCCCTGGCGGCCCGTGACCCCGACGAAGCACGAAGGGCAGTGCGGGAGGGCTGGTGAGCGCCAGGCTGGTGGGCAGGGAAGCGGAGTTACGCACGCTGCTGTCCGGGCTGGACAAGGCCGCACAAGGGCCGGCGCGCATGATCCTGATGCGAGGTCCGGCGGGGTCCGGCAAGACCGCTTTGCTGGACGCCTTGGAGCGGCACGCCCGGCGCGTGGGAGCGACGATTCTGCGCGGCGCCTGCTCGCCCGCCGGGGCCCGCCTGCCCTGGCACGCCGCGCAAAGCCTGTTCGGCGGGGCGCCGCCGCACGCCGAGAGCACCGCTGTGCCGCTGTCCCACCGGTTGCTCCGGCGGGTCACCAAGGCGACCGCGTCGGGACCGGTGGCCATCATGCTCGACGACACGCAATGGTGTGACGAAGAGTCGCTGGCCTGGCTGGACTTCCTGATGAACCGCGGGCACCACCTTCCGCTGCTCGTCCTGCTCGCCCAGCACCGCTCCGGCCTGGTGAACTGGCGACAGGCGGTGCCCGGCGTCGCCGCGCGCGGACACCGCACCATCGACCTCGGGGCACTGCTCGGGGAGGACGCGGGAGAGCTGGCCCGGCAGTGGTGGGACGCCGTACCGGAGAAGCCGTTCGTCCGGGTGTGCCACGGCGTTTGCCGTGGCAATCCCGCACTTCTCGTACGGCTGTTCGCACGCCTGAGCGAGCAGGGCGTACCTGCTGATGCCCGGGGCGAGCTCAGGGCCCATGAGCTCGGCGCCGAACTCTTCGCCGGGCACCTGCTGGCGACGCTCGACCGGCAGCCCGAGTACGTGCGCAAGGTCGTGGAGGCCCTCGCCGTGCTGGGGCAGGCCGACGAGGAACTGGCGGGCATGCTGTGCGGGGTCTCGGAGCCGCTGGTAGCCGCCGCGATCGACATCCTGCGCGACGAGGGGATCATCCACGCCGGCCTGGCGGAGCTGACCGACGATCAGGTACGCACCAGGGTGCTGAGCGCCATGCCGGCCGGCACGCTCGACCGGTGGCGGAGCCGGGCCGCCCGGCTGCTCAACGACAGCGGCCGGCCGGTCGAGGAGGTCGGCGCGCAGCTGGCGCTGCTGCCCAGGCTTCCCGAGCCCTGGATGCGGGACGCGCTTCGGGAGGCGGCGCGCAGTGCCGAACGGGACGGGTCGCTGGGGACGGCGGCGCATTACCTGGGCCGGATGGTGGTGGCCGATCCCGCCGACATCGACGCGCAGGCCGACTTCGCGCGGCTGATCGGGCACGACGATCCAAGCGACAGCGTGCCGGAACTCGACGGCGTGGTCGCCGACAATCACGAGCTGCGGAAGCTGGTCTGGTCGGCTCTGTCGATGGTCGGAGGCAGGCGCCGGTCCGGCAAGGTGATCCCCGAGCACGTGCTGGCGATGGGGGTGCCGGAGGCGCCCGCCGCGGGCGAGCGCGAGTCGCTCGCCATGCGATCGATGATCTGGGCGATGTCCGGCTCCTCGGCCGAGGTCTGCGTCGCGCTGGCCCGCCGGGCCCTGAGTGGTGGGGATGGTATCTGGGCATTGGGCCCTGCCGCCTGCGTACTCTCGCTCGCGGACAAGGTTGAGGAAGCGGTTCAGGCCATGGACCCGATAATCGCGCGTGCCACCGAGCATGGCGACGATTGGGTCTGGATGATGGCCTTGTCCACGCGGTCGCGGATCCTGGGCGACGCGGGCGAGCTCGACGCGGCCCTGGCGGACGCGACACGTGCCGTCGAGCTGGCGGATGAGCGGTCGTGGTCGAAAGGCGTCTCGGCGTCACGGGCGGCCCTGGCGGCGGTGCTCGTCCAGCGCGGCGACATCGACCAGGCCGCTTCCGTGCTGAGGCGGCTGCCCGCGCTGGACGTGACGGAGTCCTTCCTCGACTACCCATGGGTGCTGATGACGAGGTCGCACCTGGCGGCGTCGCGAGGTGACCTCGAAGGCGCGCTGTCGGCACTGACGGCTTGCGGCGCGCTGCTGGCCGATGCCGGCGTCAGGAATCCGAAATTCATGCCGTGGTGGCTGGACGCGGCCTGCGTGCTCGCCGACCTGGGCCGCCGGAACGAGGCGGAGGAGTTCGTCGAGCATGGTGAGCGACTCGCCGCGGACTGGGGCGACGCCTCCGGCCGGGGATTCGCGCTGCTGGCGAGGGGGGCGATCACTGAAGGGAGCGAGGGGGTGGACCTGCTCGCCGAGTCGGCGGAGACGCTGGCGGGCACCTCGGCGCGCTGGTATCGGGTCCGGGCCGAAAGCCTGCTCGGCGAGGCGCTGCTGCGAAGGCACGATCGCGAAGGCGCCCGCAGGCATTTCCGCCAGGCCGTGTACCTGTCGGTGCGGTGCGGGTTCAGCGCGCTGGCCGCGCGGGCGCGCGATCGGCTGGTCGCCGCGGGCGGCTGGATGAACCAGGGGGTCGGCGGCGTCAAGGATGTGCTGACCACGGGAGAGCGGCGCGTCGCGGAACTCGCGGCGGCCGGCGCCACCAACCGGGAGATCGCCCACGCCCTGCGCCTCGCGGTGCGCACCGTCGAGATCCACCTGACCAGCGTCTTCAGGAAGCTGGACGTGAGCGGCCGCACGGACCTGGGGCGGGCGCTGGACTTGCTCAGGAAGGTGGGCCGGAACACGCCAACAGCCGGGTGACGGATTCTGTGAAGACTGCGCAAATGCCTAGGAATTGACGGAGACAATCAGCAGACCTTGGCAGTAGTGACGACCGCGCGACGGAATCGCGGGGGTGACGGTGGGAGGTGATCTCAACAGCATGCTCACCTCCCACTGTCGCGCGAGTTCGATATCGGTTTCGAGCTGATATCGGACGATCTTTCGAGAGCAGGTGAAATCCCCCCGATGTCCGCCCACAGGAGGCGACGACGGCGAAGCGCCGACGGACCGAAGTTTCACCCACTCGCCTTCGGCGGCTGGGGTGACTACAAGACCTGGGCCGAGCACCAGTTCCTGCCCAAGCCCATCGAAGACGTGCCAGACGACGACGTGCTGCACGGCGAGGTGCTGGACGGCGAGGTGCCGGACCACGAGGTGCTGGACGCCGTGGTGCTGGACGCCGTGGTGCCGGACGACGCGCGGGGCGGAGACGCCACCGCGGACCTCGTGCAGCACCAGCGGCCGATCGAACTGCGGCCGTACGTTCTCGCCCTCGCCGGGGGCCCCACCCACCGTGATGACCTGCTGCGCATCGACTCGCTGATCTCGCTGACGCCCGAGGGCGCCATCACCGCCCACAGCTCCACGCTGTCTGAGGAATATCGCCAGATCTTCGACATGTGCCAGCGGCCCACGCCCGTAGTCGAGATCGCGGCTCGCCTCAGGGTGCCGATCGGGGCGGCCTTCGTCCTGATCGGCGATGCGATCGGCTGGAACCTGCTGAAGGCGCCGCCGCCCCCAGAGGTCGACGGCCAGCCCTCGCTCGAGTTGATCATACGGGTGTACGAAGGGCTGCGCAGGCTGGTCTGACGGGAGGCGTGGGCACCGGCCAAAACTAGGGTTTTCCTCGGCACCGCTCCTGGTTCACTTGCGACTCGGAAAACGGGCGATTCGCAGAGGTGAGCGATGACACTTCCCACACTGGCCGTGGTGGACCGAGACGAGCCGAGCCTTGATCACCGCGTGCCGGCGGTCCGGATGTCACGGCTGGTGGATCCCGGCTCACTTGAGATCATCCACCGGCGTGACGGCGTCGGGGTGGTGGTCGCTTATGGGCGGATCAACGGTGCGAAAGTGGTGGTCTACTGCACCGACGCCACCCTGAAGGGCGGCGCGATCGGAATCGACGAGTGCCCGCTGATCGTCAAGGCCATCGATCTCGCGGTGCACGAACGCTGCCCGGTGATCGGCGTGTGGCACTCCGGTGGCGCGAAGCTCGGTGAAGGCGTCTCGGCGATGCACGGGATCGGGGAGATGTTCGCCGCGATGGTCCGTGCCTCGGGCGAGATCCCGCAACTGTCGGTGGTACTCGGCCCCGCGGCGGGCGGCGCGGCGTACGGCCCGGCGCTGACCGACATCGTGATCATGTCTGATGCCGCCCGCATCTTCGTCACCGGCCCGGACGTCGTACGGTCGGTGACCGGCGAGCAGATCGACATGGAAAGCCTGGGCGGGCCGGTCGCGCACGGCCAGAAGTCCGGAGTGGCCCACATCGCCGCGGGTTCCGAGGAGGCCGCCTTCACCCGCGCCCGCCAGCTCGTCACGCTGCTGGCGAAGCCGGGATTCGTGGACGTGGATTCGGTGCGGGAGGAGAAGCCACTGCGCCACCTGCTCCCCGACTCGCCCAGGCGCGCGTATGACGTGCGCCCGCTGGTCAAGGCGATTCTGGACGAGGAGAACCCGAAAGAGGAGAACGGAGCCTCTGGATTCATCGAGTTACAGCCCAAGTGGGCGCCGAACATGGTGATCGGGCTTGGCCGGCTCGCCGGGCGGACGGTAGGGGTGATCGCCAACAATCCGCTGCGCAAGGGCGGTTGCCTCGACTCGCTGTCTGCGGAAAAGGCGTCCAGATTCGTCCGGATGTGCGACTCGTTCGGCGTGCCCCTGCTCGTGCTGGTCGACGTTCCCGGTTACCTGCCCGGCGTCGGCCAGGAATGGGAGGGCGTGGTCCGCCGGGGCGCGAAGCTGTTGCACGCGTTCGCCGAGGCCAGCGTTCCGCGGGTCACGCTGGTCACGCGCAAGTCCTACGGTGGCGCCTACATCGCGATGAACTCCCGCTCGCTCGGCGCCACCGCCGTGCTCGCGTGGCCGGAGGCCGAGGTGGCGATCATGGGGGCGAAGGCGGCGGTGGAGATCCTGCACCGCAAGCAGCTCGCCGCCGTGGCGCAGCACGAGCGCGAGGAGCTGCTGTCCCGCCTGGCCGTTGAGCACGAAAGGAACGCGGGGGGCGTGGCCAGGGCGGTGAGCATGGGCGTTGTCGACGACGTGATCGATCCGGCGTGGACCCGGTCGCGGCTCGGCGAGGTGCTGGCCGCCGCTCCGGCGCGCCGGGGCCGTCACACCAATATCCCGCTGTGAGCAGGCAGGATCACAGGTAAACAAAGGAGACCACATACAAACCAACGCCCAAATGCTTGCAAACAAAACAGTAGATGATTAAAGTTTGCTCATTAGGCGATTGGGGTGCTTGAGCTTCAGGCGCATGCATCGTCGATTTGAGGTGCGGAAATGCCCAGCGGAAGTGGACATGCAGTCGGAATCGGGGTCACAAGTGGGCCGGCGGAGCCGACGGGCACAATGCTTCTGCCAGCCCGCGGGGTTGACGCGGTCGTAACCGAGCTCTCCGAAGCACCGGAGTTCCTGGCCGAGCGGGAAGATCAGATACATCGGCTGGGCAGGCAGGTGACCGAGCTCCAGCTCGGACGGTCTGGCCTGGTGACCGTGCTCGGAGAGCCGGGCACGGGAAGGAGCGCCCTGCTCAGGGCGGCTGTCGCACGCGCCAGGGAGGCCGGATTGCCGGCCGTCCTCGCCCGCTGCTCGCCCGCTGAGGCCGATCTCCGCTTCGGCGTGGTCTCGCAGATCACCGCTGGGCTGACCGGCGCCGGATATCTGGCCTCGTCGCGGCGATTATGGGCGGAAGAGCAGGCGGTCACGACCTTGATCCCGGCGCTCTGCGGGGCGTTCGCGGCGCTCGCCCGGAAGCACCCGCTGCTGATCGCCCTGGACGATGCCCGGTGGGCCGACGGGGAATCGAAGGCGTGGCTGGCGGCCATGGCACACCGGCTGCGCGATGTTCCGATACTCCTGGTTCAGGCCAGCACACTCGCCCAAGGCGTTGCCGCCGGATTGGCCACCGAGCCGGGACCGGTGGCCCACAGCGTTGTGCACGTGCCGCCGCTGTCCGAGCGCGGGGTCCGGCAGGTGATCGCCTCCCGGTACGCCGGGCCTGTCGACGGAGCATTCGTGACCGCCGCCACCGAGGCCACGGCGGGCAGTCCGGCGGTCCTGCTCGCCGTACTCGACCATTTCGCGCTGGCCTCCCTGCCGCCGCTCGCACGGTATGTCCCGGTCCTGCTGGAGCGGGCCGCCGAGGTGACCGGCGATCGGGTGGCGGGCTCCCTCTCCCGCCTGCCCGCGGACGCCCTCGCGCTGCTCCGCGTGATAGCGGTCTGCGAGGGCGGCCTCGGTTTCGAGCTGCTCACGTCCCTGGCGGCGCCGAGGGCGATGTCTCCTGAGCAGGCGATGTCCTTCCTCCTGCGACTGGATCTGGTGACCGGCGGAGAGCATCCGCGGCCGGTCAGCCCCCTCATCGCCGACACGGCGCTGGCCGGGATGGACGCCGGAGAGCGGCAGGCGCTGGCGACGCGCTCGGTCGAGCTCGGGTACCGGGCGGTGATTCCGGAGGACCGGCTGGCCCGGTTGCTGCTCAATGCTCCGCCGGTCGGTGCCGGCTGGGTGGTGAACCTGCTGCGCCGGGTGGCCAGGCGGCGTCGTCTCGATGATGATCACGAGGGTGCCGCCGCCCTGCTCGGCCGCGCGCTGCGGGAGCCGGTGGAGGGCGAGCAACGGCAGCGGCTGCTCATCGAGCTCGCGATGACGGAGGCGGGCCGCAGCCCCGCGACGAGCGACCGGCGATTACAGCAGGTGCTGCTGAACAGCGGGCCCGAGGTGCCGGTCTCGGTGCTCGTGCAGGCGGCCGATCTGCTCAACTCGAGGGGCGACGCGTCCGCCACGTACCGCGCTGTCGCGACGGCTTACGCGCGGCGGGAGGGCGGCGGGGCGGACGTCGGATCGCTGGCGGCCATCGGCTGGCTGGCGGAGAACGAGTGCACGACCGACCCGGTGCTGCCCGGGCGGTCGTTCCCGGACCCGTCCGACCGGTCGGGAGATCCGGTGCCGGCGGGCGTCGCGGCCTGGCTGCTGGCCGCCCGCGGCCGGCACCTGTCCCGGGCGCGGGAACTGGCCAGGGCGGCCTTCCGGCTCAAGGGCGAGAACCAGCCGTTCGGGCCGAGGATTCACGCGGCCAGGGCGCTGTGCCTGGCCGATGAGGTGGCCGAGGCGGTGATCGGTCTGGACGAGGTCCTGGCCGACGCCCGGCGTTGTGGCGCGCGGGCGTCGGCCGCGCTGGCGCTGATCCAGCGCAGCCGATGCGAGCTGCGGCGGGGTAACCTCGGGCAGGCGGTGGCGGACTTCGAGGCGGCACGGGCGGAGCTGCCGCTCACCTCGTGGCACCCGCGCGTGGTTCCGTACTTCATCGCGATGGAGGCACGCCTGCACCTGGCCGGCCAGTCGGTGGAGGAGGCCAAGCAAGCGCTGGCTCAGGAGCTGCCGGCCGGGGCGGACCAGGGCTCGGCCTGGGCGATGCTGCTGTACGCGCGGGCCAGTGTGCACATGGAACTGGCCGATCCGGAGGCCGCGCTGCGCGACATCAACGAGTGCGGGCGTGTCCTGCTGTCCAGGGGGTGGACGAATCCCGCGGTGCTGTCCTGGCGATCGGTGGCCGCCGCGGCGCACAGCGCCTGCGGGAACGGCGCGACCGCCAGACAGCTGGCGGTGGAGGCCGTCGAGCGGGCGCGGGCGTGGGGCGCCCCCGGCACGCTGGGGTTGGCGCATCTGTGCGCCTCGCGCGTGCTGAGCGGCGCCGAGGCCATGAGCGAACTCGAACACGCCGTACGGGTGCTGCGGGACTCGGTGTTGCACGACTCCTACGCCAGGGCACGGAGCCTGCTGGAGACCACGAGGAAGATCCCCATACCTCCCGGTGGACTCACCCATACGAGCCGGCACCAGGCCGCGGAAAGGTCGTCGACGCCGAAACCCCTGCTGACCGCTCAGGAGGAACGAATCGCCGTCCTTGCCGCCGCGGGCCGCTCCAACGCCTCCATCGCGAGCATCCTGTCGGTGAGCGTGCGAACCGTGGAGCTGCGGCTGACCGGGATCTACCGCAAGCTCGCCGTCACCAGCCGGAACGAGCTCGGCTCGCGCCTGGCCCCGATCCCGGCGGCGCGGAACGTGGGTGACTGACTCCATGCTGCTGGAACGCGGAAAGGAGCTGGCGCGCGCGGAACAGGCGCTCCGCCAGGCCGTGGCGGGTGACGGATCCATGATGGTCGTCATCGGTTCGCCCGGTGTCGGCAAGTCGGCCCTGCTGCGCTCCGTCGCCGACGCGGCCGCCCCGCACGCGCGGGTCCTTCGCGCCAGCGGCACGCTGGTCGAACAGGACTTCACCTTCGGCATCGCCCAGCAGCTGTTCGAACCGCTCGTGGCCGGAGCGCCGGAGGCCCTCTGGGCGGCCTGCTTCGGGGGCGGGGCGAGCATGGTGCGGGAGATGTTCTTCGGCGGGTCATGGTCCATCGGCTCCCACCAGTCGCTCGGGCACGAGGCGATCCTGCAGGGTCTGAACTCGCTCCTCGTCAATCTGAGCAAGGATCAAGCCCTGCTGATCATGGTCGACGACCTCCAGTGGGCGGACCCGCTGTCCCTGCGCTGGCTGGCGTACCTCGCCAAGCGTCTGGGCGGCGCCCGCGTTCTGGTCGCCGGAGCGTGGTCGGAGGAATGCGCGGTCTCCGACCAGATGCTGCTCAGAGAGATCGCCGCCTCGGCGGCTCGCACGCTGTACCCGATGCCGCTGTCCACCGGGGGAGTGCGCCAGTTGATCGGCGAGGAGTTCGGGGAGCCGTGCGACCCCGACTTCGCCCGGGCCTGCCACCAGGCGTCCGGAGGGAACCCCGCTGCACTGGTCGCGATGCTTCGCGGCCTGCGCACGGCCGGCTTCCACCCGGTCGCGTCACAGGCCGGTGAGCTGCACGACGCGAGCCAGCCGCTCCTGCGCGACCGGCGCATGTTCTGCCTCAGCATCCAACCCGCGATCGTCCGGGAGCTCGCGCAGGCGATGGTCGTGTTCGGAGACCTGGCCGAGCCAGAGCTCATCAGCGAGCTCGCCGGCCTGGACAGCATCGACTACAAGTCCGCGACGCAGACCCTGGATCGCCTCGGGCTGCTCGCCCCCGGCGACTCCCCGCGGTTCGTCCACCAGAGCGTGCGGCACGGCATCGAATCGGCGATGAGCGTCAACACGCGAACCTTGCTGCACCGCCGGGCGGCGGCGCTGCTGCACAACGCCGGGCACCCGGCCGAGCATGTCGCCGACCAGCTCCTGCTGGTCACCTCCGGGTACGAGCCGTGGGAGATCGACACTCTGCGGGCGGCCGCCGGCACCGCGCTCGAACGCGGCCACGCGCGGGAGGCGGTTCGTTATCTCCGGCACGCGCTGCTGCACAGCCAGCCCGACAGCGAGGTCCGGGGCCGGCGCCTGGTCGACCTGGCCGCCGCCGAGCGGGGGTTCGACCTCGCGTCCTCGGTCACGCACATCGCGCAGGCCGTGCCGATGCTCACCTCGGCGACGGAACGCGCGGCGGCGGCACTGTGGATCCCGCCTGCGCTCGCCGCGGTCAACCCGTCGTTGGACGCGCTCGTTCAGGACACGGAGCGCCGGCTGCACGACCTCGGATCGGCGTACGCTCGGGGCGATCTCGCCCTGCGACTGGAAGCCCGTACCCGCTACCTCCGTCTCCAGGACCCCGCGCATCTAGGTGGAGCGGCCGACCGGTTGTGGGGGTTCGGCGCGGATGCGCCGGTCTCGACCGGTGCGGGGCGTGAACTGCTGGCCGTGCTCGCGTACGCGGCGGCCGTGGCCGGCGGGGTCACGGCCGGTGAGATCTCCGTCCTGGGCGCCCGGATCCTGGAGCGCGAGGCGCCGCGCGCCGGGCACGCCTACACCGCCCTCCCCCTGCTGGTCCCGGCCCTTGTCCTCGCCGACGCGGCGGCACCGGTGGCCCAGTGGCTGGACGCGGCGCGGGACCAGGCTCAGTGCCAGGCACCCGAGGGCGTCACCGCGCTGGTCAACGCGGAGCGGAGCGCGGTCCTTCGCGCGTCGGGACAGCTGGCCCAGGCGAAGAACGCCGCGCTGAGCGTGCTCGACAACGCCGACCCGGCCTGGCCGGAGGCGACGACGCTGTCCATCTGGACGCTCGCCATGGTCGCGCTCGAAACACGGGACGTCGAACTGGGCGAGCGAGTGATCCAGACAAGTCCGGAGACCGGCGACCTCCGCGTGCTCGTCGCGCATCGCATGGTGCGGGGGATGCTGGACACGGTACGCGGTGATCTGCCTGCCGCGCTGGACAGGTTCCTCGACAGCGGCAAGCAGTTGTCGCGCTGCGGATGGACGAACACGGCGCTGTATCCCTGGCGGGTGTGGGCCGCGGCGGTGAGTCACCGGCTCGGGCGCACGCAGCTCGCGGCCGAGCTGGCCGAGGAGGAGCACGTCTTCGCCCGGGCCTGGGGCGCACCCGCGGCCTGCGGCCGCGCGCTGCGGCTGCGTGGCATGATCACCCCGGGTCCGGAGGGCGTCGATCTCCTTCGCCGGGCCGTCGACACGCTTCGCTGTTCTGAGGATCGGATCGAGCTGTCCCGGGCGCTCACGCTCCTCGGCAGAAGGCTTGCCGAAACAGGTTCCGACGGCGCGGCGGAGGTCAGCTCCGAGGGCAGGCGGATCGCCCAGGAACGGGGCGTTTCCTGGGCCGAGGGCGACGAGGATTCGGAATTGAACGGGCCGGCGCTGCGGCTGGTCGCGCCGGAACGCGGTGATCTGACCAAGGCTGAGGAAACGGTCGTCGCCTTCGTACTGCAGGGTTGGACGAACCAGCAGATCGCCGATTCTCTCGGTGTGACCCGCCGGGCCGTCGAAAAGAGTCTGACGAGCACCTATCGCAAGCTCGGGGTGAGTGGCCGGGCGGCGCTCATCGAAGAGTTGAGCGCACCGAACACTGGCGAATAGGCCACACAAAGGCCGCGCCTTTATCTTTTCCGGCGGTGCGGGGCCGCCGCGGAACCGCCCCGGCGGCGACGGGCGTCGCCGTTCGCCGGTCCCACGCGATCTGCGATACTTTAATTTTAAATGGCCTGCCGGCCTGCTCCGGCGCCGCTTTTCCGCGGCGCGGACGCGAACCGTCATGAGCAGCGAGAGTTCGGTACCGAACGCGACCGCACGGCCGCACCGCAAGCTCCGAACCAACCGTCTTACATACCACAGTCTTTTACCGTTTGTGCCGCATCTGTGTTGACTTGGTTTCGGGCGGGTTAATATCATGCAAATAGATCATTCGATCGTTGCTCCGAAGCTAACAGAGCATCGTCTGTCACCAGAGGAGAGTGGTCATCAGATGAGCATCGATGTCGGAGCCGCCCTCATTGATGAGGAACCGGTATTTCTCCCGGTTGGTCAAGAAGTCAATGACAGTCTAGGTCAGTACCGTTCATTCCTCGACCAGCCCGGAATATGCGTGGCGAGTCTCGACCACGCGACCAGGGTAATCGAGGCGAATCTCGAATTCACCCGGCAGTTCGGCCGTTCCCTGGCGGACATCCGTGGCCGGGCGTTCTGCGAGCTGCTGCATCCGAGCGTCCGTGACAAGATGGGACAGCAGTTCACCCGGCTGACGGACCACCAGCGCGCCCGGTTCGAAGAGCGCGTCCTCGCCGTACGGCCGGACCACACGGTGCTCGGGGGTGAGCTGACCGGCCTCGCGCTGCACGGAGAGGCCGGCTATGTCGAGAGCGTCATGGTGCTGGTGCGGCCCGACCGGGAGCAGCGAGACGACCTGCTGATCGGCCGGAAGAAGTTGCTGAGCACCATGGAAGCACGCGTCATCGAAGGGGTCGCGGCGGGAGTGTCGACCGTGCAGCTCGCGTCGATGCTCTATCTCAGCCGCGGCGGTGTGGAATACCACGTGACGACGCTGCTGCGAAAGATGAAGGCCAGCAATCGCCCGGCCCTGGTGTCCAAGGCATACTCCATGGGCATTTTCCGGCTCGGCTCCTGGCCGCCTCGGGTGCTGCCCGAGTTCGTAAAATAGGTCCAGGTGGCCGACGTGACAGGCCATTGATCCGATGGCTTGATCCGATCACATCCTCGCCATAGGCCTGCCATTGTTAGGGAGGTGTCATCGTGACCAGTACAAGAATCGTGCTCGACGGTGGACCGGAGTTCAAATACGGCCAGGTTCGGCCGGCGGACGACGGTTACGAGAAGGTGAAGATTCTCCTCGGCTCGGGGTATGAGCACTTCGTGCACAACGGTGAGTTCCTGGAGCTCGACGGAGAGAATCTCCCGGTGTTCCAATGGTCCGAACGTACCAAAATAGCCGAGTAAGCGTATCCGGTCGGTTCCCGAAACGAGCGGGACCCTATGTGTCGTGTCGTCGGCGGTCCGGCTCACGGCCGAACTTCGAGCGGAACCCGGGGTGGTTCTCCTGGCAGGGCTCCTCAGTTCGGGGAGCGTGGTTCTCGTGAGGTGTGGTCATGGCAATTGGCAAGGTAATCAGCTTCGACGAATTCCGTGGTTTCGGCTTCATCGCCCCGGACGGAGGCGGCGAAGACGTTTTCATGCATGTCAACGACCTCGACAGCGACAAACGTCTCATCTCGGTCGATGCGCAGGTTGAATTCATGGTCGAGAACGGTGGCAAAGGGCTGAAGGCCTCGCATGTCCGCGTGCTCGACCGAGCCAGCGCAGCGAAGGCCACCCTGGTCTCGCCCCCTCCGCCGAGCCCCGCACCGAAACCCACGCCGACGCCGCCGCCCACACCGACACCTGCGACGATCGCGGCGATGGTGTCACCAGGCCCGGCTGTCTCCACCTTCGATCGTCAGGCGAACGACACCGGTTTCTGCGACGTGCTGTCCGTCGAGGAATTCACGCGGGAAATCACGGAAGCCGTGCTCGCGGCCGTGCCGACGATGACCGCGCAGCAGATTCTGGGCGTCCGCGAATGCCTCGTCGGCCTCGCGCAGACACACAGCTGGGTCGATGGGTAGCCGGCACGGCCTCCCGCCGGCTCCGGGCGAAAGGAAAGTGCATGTCCAGGCGCGCGCTGATCACCGGTATCACCGGTCAAGACGGTTCCTATCTGGCTGAGCATCTGCTGTCCCTGGGATATCAGGTCTGGGGACTGATCAGAGGGCAGGCCAATCCCCGCAAGTCCCGCATCAGCCGCCTTGTCAGCGACGTGTCGTTCGTCAACGGCGACCTGCTGGACCAGGGGAGCCTGGTCGCGGCGGTGGACCTGGTGCAGCCCGATGAGGTGTACAATCTCGCGGCCATCTCCTTCGTCCCGATGTCGTGGCAGCAGGCCGAGTTGACCACCGACGTCAACGGCATGGGCGTGCTCCGGACGCTGGAGGCGATCCGCCTGGTGTGCGGGCTGGACAAGTCCCGCAGCAGCACCGGTCAGATCCGCTTCTACCAGGCGTCGTCTTCGGAGATGTTCGGCAAGGTCGTGGAGAGTCCGCAACACGAGATGACGAACTTCCACCCGCGCAGCCCCTACGGGGTGGCGAAGACCTACGGCCATTTCATCACCCGGAACTATCGTGAGTCGTTCAACATGTACGGCGTCTCCGGCATTCTGTTCAACCACGAGTCGCCCCGCCGGGGCGCGGAATTCGTGACGCGGAAGATTTCGCTGGCCGTCGCCCAGATCAAACTCGGCCGGCAGGACAAGCTGTATCTCGGAAACCTCGACGCGGTCCGTGACTGGGGGTTCGCCGGTGACTATGTCCGCGCGATGCATCTCATGCTGCAGCGGGACGAGCCCACCGACTACGTCGTGGGCACCGGTCGCACGCACTCGGTGTACGACGCCGTACGGATGGCCTTCGAGTACGTCGGGCTGAACTGGCGGGACCACGTCGTCATCGACCCGGGGCTCGTCCGTCCCGCCGAGGTGGAGACCCTCTGCGCCGACCCCGGCAAGGTCAGAGACGAGCTGGGCTGGGAGCCGACCGTCAGCTTCGAGCAGCTCATCCACATGATGGTGGAGTCCGATCTCCTGAACGTCTCGCGCGAGCGGGAGCTGGGAGACCTCATCCTCGCATCGAGCTGGTGAGCACATCATTGGGATCGAGCGATGAGTGAACCAGGGATGAGTGAAGCGGCAAGTGCCCCGCTGGGAGTGCTGGGCGCAGGCGTGATGGGCACGGGGATCGCGGCCCTGGCGATCGGCCACGGTATCCCCGTGGTGCTCGTCGACGTATCGGAGGACAGGCTCGCCGATGCCCGGCGTCGGGTCGACGCTCAGCTCCGGCATGCGCGGCTGATGGGCGCGGTGCCGGCGCGGGACGCGGCCGGTCTGACGACGGCCGTGGAACTCGCGGCCGTCGCCGGCGCCACCGCGGTCGTCGAGGCGGTCACCGAGGACGCTGAGATCAAGGCGAAGGTGCTGGGAGAGGTGTCGAGCCTGGTCGCCGCCGGCGCCCCGATCATCTCCAACACCTCGGGCATCCCGATAGGGGAGCTGGGGAGGTTCGTCAGCCGCCCGGACGAACTGCTCGGCATCCATTTCATGAATCCGGCCTACCTGATCACGATGGTGGAGGTGATCAGGAGTGCGCGGACCAGCGACGAGACCATGGCCGCGGTCACCGGGCTGCTGGCGCGGATGGGACGCCGCGGGATCGTCGTCCGGGACGCCCCGGGGTTCGTCACGAGCAGGCTGCTCCACCCCATGATCAACGAGGCGGCCCGGATAGTCGAGGCCGGCGTGGCCACCGCCGAGTCGGTGGACGACCTCATGCGGGGCTGCCTCGGGCATCCCACCGGGCCCCTGCGCACGGCCGACCTCATCGGTCTTGACAACCTGGTCGACGCGCTGTCGACCCTGTGGGAGCGCACGGGCGAAGCGAGTTTCCGGCCCTGCGAACTGCTGCGGCAGAAGGTGGCCGCAGGGCACTTCGGACGCAAGTCCGGCAAGGGTTTCTACGATTACGAGAAGGTGCTGTCGTGACCACGGGATCAGCGGAGTCGGTTCAGCAGCGGATCCGGGAGTTCCTCGAAGAGCGGATCAAAACCAACATCGTCGTCGACAAGGATCTGTTCGCCTCCGGACTCGTCAACTCCATGTTCGCCATGGAGCTGGTCGTCCACCTGGAGCAGGAGTTCGGCGTCGCCATCGTCGGGGAGGACCTGAAGCTCGACAACTTCCGCACCGTCGAGCGGATGACGTCGCTGGTGTGCCGGCTGCGTGACGCGCCGGTGACGGACCATGCCTGACTGGCGCGCCGATGCCGGGGAACGGGTCACGCGGCTGGTCGGCGACCAGGCCGCGGCCTGGGACCTGGCCGGCGTCCTCCCCGTGGAGACGCTCCGAACCCTGGGCAAGGCGGGTCTGCTCTGCGCCGAGGTGCCGGTCGAACACGGCGGCGTCGGCGCGGGAAGCCTGGACAACGGCGACTTCACCGCCCAGGTGGGCAGCCTCTGCGGGTCCCTGCGCAGCGTGATGACGTCCCAGGGAATGGCGGCGTGGACGATCCAGCGGCTCGGCGATGTCCGCCAGCGGCGGGAGTACCTGCCCAGGCTGACCGGCGGCGAGCTGGCCGCGGTCGCGTTCAGCGAGCCCGATGCCGGCAGCGACGTGACGGCGATGGCGACCGAGATACGCGCCGACGGCGACACGGTGGTGGTCGAGGGACGCAAGTCGTGGACCACGGCGGCCCGCTACGCCGACTTGATCGCCGTCTTCGGACGGTACGGGGACGGCGGTGGCGTCGTGCTCGTGCCCGCCGGCGCACCGGGGGTCACCATCCGGCCGGTGCCCAATCCGAGCGGCTGCCGAGCCGCCGGGCACGCCGACGTCGTCCTCGACGCCGTACGGCTGCCCGCGACCGCCGTGCTCGGCGGCGGCGGGCAGTCGCTCCAGCTGCTGGTCACCACGGCTTTGGCGTACGGCCGGATCTCGGTCGCCTGGGGGTGCGTCGGGATCCTGCGCGCGTGCCTTTCGGCCGCGGGCGCGCACGCGCGCGGGCGCCGGCAGTTCGGCCGGCCGCTGGCCGAGCACCAGCTCGTGGCCCGGCACCTGGCCGAGCTGGTGGTGGCCGAGCAGGTGGCGACGCGGGTCTGCGAGCACGCGAGCCGGTGCTGGGACGCTAGATCGCCGGAGCTGGTGATCGCCACGGTCCTGGCCAAGTACGTCAGCTCGACCGAGGCCGCCCGCGGTGCGGCGGCGGCCGTGCAGGTGCTGGCGTCAGCGGGAGCGCAGGACGGCCACGTCGTGGCGCGGGCCTACCGGGACGCCAAGCTCATGGAGCTCATCGAGGGCAGCACCGAGATCTGCCAGATCATTCTCGCCCAGCACGCGGTCGCCCAGGCGAGCTGAAGGAGACGACCTCAAGGAGATGAGGAGAACACGTGGCCGACACGACCATGACAGTGAAATGCCTGGTATGGGATCTGGACAACACGCTGTGGCAGGGCACGTTGCTGGAGGACGGCGAGGTACGCCTTTACCCCGGCGTGCGCGAGCTCATCCAGGTCCTGGACTCCCGCGGCATCCTGCAGTCCGTCGCGAGCAAGAACGACCACGACCATGCCTGGGCGAAACTCGAGGAGCTGGGCGTCGCGGAGTATTTCGTGCTGCCGCACATCGGCTGGTCGCCCAAGTCCGGCTCGATCCGGAGCATCGCCGAGGAACTGCGGTTCGCGTACGGCACGATGGCGTTCATGGACGACCAGGCCGCCGAGCAGGCCGAGGTGGCGTTCCACCTGCCCGACGTACGGTGCTACTCCGCCGATGAGGTCGCCGGGCTGGCCGAGCTGCCGGAGTTCAACCCGAAAACGGTGACCCAGGACGCCCGGCGCCGCAGAGAGATGTACCAGGCCGGTTTCCGGCGGCAGGCCGCGAAGTCCGGCTTCACCGGTCCGGACGAGGAGTTCATCCGCTCCCTCAGCCTGGAGATGCGCATCGAGCACGCGACCGTGGAGCACCTCGCCCGGGTCGAGGAGCTGACCCTGCGTACCAGCCAGATGAACGCGACCGGCGTGCACTATTCGCGGGAGGCGCTGGCCGGGCTGATCCTCGACGACCACGGGCACCAGGTCCTGGTCACCTCGATGAGCGACCGGTTCGGGCCGCACGGCGCCGTCGGGGTCGTGCTGGTGGAGACGGGAGCCGACGTGTGGCACCTGAAGCTGCTCGCCACCTCCTGCCGGGTCGTGTCCTTCGGCGCGGGCTCGGTGATCCTGCGCTGGCTGACCGATCAGGCCGCGCGGGCCGGCGCGCACCTGGTGGCCGACTTCCGCAGGACCGACCGCAACCGGATGATGGAGATCGCCTACCGGTTCAGCGGGTTCACCGGCGAGACCTGCCCGTGTCTGGCGAGCCTGCCCGCCGGGGACGTCAGCGGCCTGCAACGGCTGCACCTCGTCCCCGTGCCGCAGGCCCCGCCCACCACGATGCACCTCATCGCACCCGATCTCACGGCAGTGCCCGAGAACCGGTTCTCCGATGTCCTCCCTTATTAATTAGAAAGTCGTGATCTGGACGGCCGCAGCGGTGAGTCGCCTGGTCGGCGGCCATGCGGCTGGCTGTGGGACGGGTTTCTGATTAATAGAGCTCCTTCTTACGCACCAGGGTGATGCCGTCCGCCATCGGCAGCAGCGAGACGTCCACCCGGAGGTCCTCCAAAAGCATGGCGTTGAACGCGCGAATCGCCTCGGTGTCCGCGTCCTGCGCCTCCGGGTCGGCGACCTTGCCGAGGAACAGCGTGTTGTCCACCACGATCAGGCCGTTCTCCCTGACCAGCGCGAGAGCGGCCTCGTAGTACTTCGGGTAGGCGGGCTTGTCGGCGTCGATGAACACGAAGTCGACGGAGCCCGGCCCTTCCTCGCATAGCAGGGTGGCGAGGGTGTCCGACGCGTCGCCGATCCGCGAGTCGATCCGGTCGAGCACGCCGGACCTGCGCCAGTAGGGCACGCCGATACTGTGCCACCGCTCGGTGATGTCGCAGGTGATGACCCGGCCTCCCGGGGCGACCGCGCGGGCCAGGCAGAGCGTGCTGTAGCCGGTGAAGGTGCCCACCTCCAGGACGGTGCGCGCGGAGGTGAGCCGGACCAGCAGCGCCAGGAGTTGCCCCTCCTCGGCCATGACCTGCATCGCCCTTCCCATGGGCAGGGCGGCGGTCTCTTCGCGCAGGGAGCGCAGGATCTCGTCCTCCCGTAACGACACCGTACGGGCGTAGTCGGACAGTACTGAGGTGATGTGGAGCTGACCGGCCATTGCGCGAGCGTATGGTCCGCGCGCTGGTCTTTTCCCCAGATTCGACGGCCGCGTGGTGGCGGGCGGTTCTAGTGATTTTCAGGGAGCCCGGGTTTGAGACTGGGCTCCGCGATCCGGTCGTCGAAAAAGGGTTGAGCTGAAATGGACAATGAGGCGAAACTCCGCGAATACCTCAAGCGGGCGACGGCCGATCTCCGGCGCACCCGGCAACGCGTCCACGACCTCGAAGAACAGAACCTGCAGCCGATCGCGATCGTCGGGATGAGCTGCCGGTACCCCGGCGGCGTGTCCTCGCCGGAGGACCTGTGGCGCCTGCTCGCCGAGGGCGGTGATCCGATATCCGAGCCGCCCGCCGAGCGCGGCTGGGACCTCGACCGGCTTCGGGATCAGCACGGCGACGCCGTGCCGCTGTCGCTGGCCGGGGGTTTCCTCAATGAGGCGGCGGACTTCGACGCCGGCTTCTTCGGCATCTCGCCGCGCGAGGCGCTGGGCATGGATCCGCAGCAGCGGCTGCTGCTGGAAGCGTCCTGGGAGGCCGTCGAGCGGGCCGGAATCGACCCGATCGCGCTACGCGGCAGCCTGACCGGGGTGTTCGCCGGGGCGATGTCGTCCGACTACCGCGAGAGCCTGCCGCGCGACATCGACGCCTTCGGCCTCACCGGTACGGCCAACAGCGTGTTGTCGGGCCGGGTTTCGTACACGCTCGGCCTGGTCGGCCCGGCCGTGACGGTGGACACGGCCTGCTCGTCGTCGCTGGTCGCGTTGCACTGGGCCGTTCAGTCGCTGCGTACGGGCGAGTGCACCCTGGCGCTCGCCGGCGGGGTGACCGTCATGACCAGCCCCAGCACCTTCATCGAGTTCAACCGCCAGGGCGGCTTGTCGCCCGATGGGCGATGCAAGGCGTTCGCCGACGGCGCCGACGGAACGGGCTGGTCCGAGGGCGTAGGTGTCCTGGTGCTGGAGCGCCTGTCGGACGCGCAGCGCAACGGGCACCAGGTGCTCGCGGTGGTACGCGGGTCGGCCGTGAACCAGGACGGGGCGTCCAACGGTCTGACCGCGCCGAACGGTCCCTCGCAGCAACGGGTGATTCGCGACGCCCTGGCCAACGCGCGGCTGTCGACGGCGGACATCGACGTGGTGGAGGCGCACGGGACGGGCACGGCGCTGGGCGACCCGATCGAAGCCGAGGCGTTGATCTCCACGTTCGGCACGGACCGTGATCGCCCGTTGTCGCTGGGGTCGATCAAGTCCAACATCGGTCACACGCAGGCGGCCGCCGGTGTGGCGGGGATCATCAAGATGGTCCTGGCGATGCGGCATGGGGTGCTCCCCAGGACGTTGCACGCGGACGCGCCGTCGTCGCGGGTGGACTGGGACTCGGGCGTGCTCGAGCTGCTGACCCGGCAACGGGCCTGGCCGGAGACCGGCCGGCCGCGCCGGGCGGGTGTGTCCTCGTTCGGAGTCAGTGGCACCAACGCTCATGTGGTGGTGGAGGAGGCGCCGCCGGCTGAGGTGGCGGTGGCCACGGCGGACATGCGGGTGCTGCCGGTGCTGGTTTCGGGACGGACAGGGGACGCACTGTCCGCTCAGGCGGCGCGTCTGCTGGCGTACCTGGACGGTGCGCCCGAGACATCTCTGGCCGACGTGGCCTTCTCGCTGGCGACGACACGGTCGGCCTTCGAGCATCGGGCGGCCGTCGTGGCCGCCGATCGTGCCGGGTTACGCGCGGGTTTGGCGGCGCTGGCGGATGGGGGCGTCGCCGCCGGAGTGATCAAGGGCCAGGGCAGGCAGGCCAAGCTGGCGATGTTGTTCACCGGTCAGGGGAGCCAGCGGGCGGGGATGGGCCGGGAGCTGTATGACCGCTTCCCGGTGTTCGCCCAGGCGCTGGATGCGGTGATCGCGGAGCTGGACCCGCTGCTGGACAGGTCGTTGCGTGACGTCCTGTTCACCGAGGTGGAGTTGCTGGATCAGACGGGGTGGGCGCAGCCGGCGTTGTTCGCGGTGGAGACCGCCCTGTTCCGGCTGGTCGAGTCGTGGGGCGTGCGGCCCGATGTGCTGGCCGGGCACTCGATCGGGGAGATCACCGCCGCTCACGTGGCCGGGGTGCTCTCACTGAGCGATGCGTGTGCGCTGGTGGCGGCCCGGGCGCGGTTGATGCAGGCCTTGCCGTCCGGTGGGGCGATGGTGGCGGTGCGGGCGTCCGAGGATGCGGTCGCCGACCTGCTGGCCGGGCGAGAGAACGAGGTGTCGGTCGCGGCGGTGAACGGTCCTGCCTCGGTGGTGATCTCCGGGGTGGCGGAGCCGGTCCTTGAGGTGGCGGCCGCGCTGGAATCTCAGGGCGTGAAGACGCGGCGGTTGCGGGTGTCGCATGCGTTCCACTCGCCGTTGATGGATCCGATGCTGGCGGATTTCCGCGCCCTGGCTGGGACGCTCAGCTACAACCCGCCGCGGATCCCCATCGTGTCCACCCTGACCGGGGAGACGGCCACGGCGGATCAGTTGTGCTCGCCGGGTTACTGGGTGGACCAGGTCCGTGGCGCGGTCCGTTTCGGCGACGCGGTGCGCGCTCTGCACGCTCAAGGTGTGCGGGCCTATCTGGAACTCGGCCCCGACGCGGTCCTGAGCGCCATGGCCGCCGACACTCTCGCCGCCGACCCGGATGCGGTGGCGGTGCCGGTGCTCCGCAGGGACCGCGACGAGGAGTCCGCGGTCGTGTCGGCGCTGGGCGCCCTGCATGTGCGTGGAGTGGCGGTGGACTGGCGCTCGGTGTTCCCCGGCGCTGGCAGGGTTGACCTGCCCACCTACGCCTTCCAGCGGCAGCGGTACTGGCTGAGTCCCACCTGGGCCGGAGATGCCCGGGGGCTTGGCCTGACAGCGGCCCGGCATCCGCTGCTGGGGGCCTCAGTGGGGTTGGCGGACTCCGATGAGGCGCTGCTGACCGGAAGGCTGTCCCTGGGGTCGCATCCGTGGCTGGCCGATCACGCGGTGGGCGGGACGGTGGTGTTCCCCGGCACCGGATTCCTGGAGCTGGCCATGCGGGCGGGTGACCAGGTCGGCTGCGATCTGGTGCGCGAGCTGACCTTGACCGTGCCGCTGGTGCTGGGCGAGCGGGACGCGGTGGCGGTGCAGGTGCGGGTGGGGCCCGCGGACGGCCAGGGCCGGCGTGAGCTGAGCGTTCACGCCAGGCAGGACGAGGCCGACGAGCACGACGGCTGGGTACGGCACGCGGTCGGCGTGCTGGCGAGCACCGCGCAAGAAGAGCCCGGCATCGCGGACATGGCGGTGTGGCCGCCCCCAGGGGCGTCGGCGATCGACGTCGAGGGGATTTACGAGCGGCTGGCCGAGAGCGGGTTCCATTACGGACCGGTGTTCCAGGGGCTGCGGGCGGCCTGGCGGGGTGCGAGCGGTGAGGTGTTCGCCGAGGTCGCCCTGGGCGAGCTGGCGGCGTCGAACGCGGGCTTGTTCGGGGTCCATCCGGCTCTGCTGGACGCGGCGTTGCACGCGATGGCGTTCGTCGGGATGGAGGACGCGCAGCCCGGCCGATTGCCGTTCTCCTGGGGCGACGTGTGCCTGCACGCGGCCGGCGCGTCGGTGCTGCGCGTGCGGCTGGCCAAGGCGGGCGACGATTCGGTTTCGGTGCGCGCGGTGGACGCCGCCGGGGAGCCGGTGCTGTCGGCGCGGTCACTGGTGCTGCGCCCGTTCTCGGCCGATGACCTTCCCGGCGGGAGTGGGCGGGACCCGCTGTTCGCCCTGGAGTGGACGGTGTCGCCGCAGCCTGCCCCGGCGGTGACCGGTGCGGTGGCGGTGCTGGGCGTGGGGGCTCTGGGTACGCTCGCGGCCTGGCGGCCCGGCGGGGATCTCGTGCAGATTCATACAGATCTGGCGTCGCTGGTGGAGGCGGGGCCGGTGCCGGACGCGGTGCTGACGGAGGCGGTCTCGGATCCGGCGGCCGGGGTGGTGGAGTCGGCGCACGAGCTGGCCGCCCACGTTCTGGATCTGATGCAGAGGTGGCTGGCCGAGGAGCGATGCGGCGGCTCCCGCCTGGTGGTGCTCACCCGGGGTGCGGTGGTGGCGCGGGCGGGGGACTCGCTCACCGACCTGGCGGCCGCGGCGGTGTGGGGTCTGGTCCGTGCCGCGCAGTCGGAGAATCCCGGCCGCTTCGTGCTGGTGGACGTGGACGAGGCGTCGGCGATGTCGGCGTTGCCCGGGGTGCTGACCGGGACGGTGGCCGGGGTGCTGGCGTCGGCGGAACCGCAGGCGGCGATCCGCCACGGCGAGGTGCGGGTACCCCGCCTGACGCGAGTAGCGGCCGGCGATGCCCAGGACGGTGTATGGGACCCGGAGGGGACGGTGTTGATCACCGGCGGCACCGGTGGCCTGGGGGCGTTGTTCGCCCGGCATCTGGTGGCCGAGCGCGGGGTACGGCATCTGCTGCTGGCTGGCCGCCGGGGCCCGGACGCGCCCGGTGCGGCGGAGTTGCGGGCCGACCTGATCGCCCAGGGCGCCGACGTCACGATCGCCGCCTGCGACGTGGCCGACCGCGACCAGGTGGCGGCGCTGCTGGCCCGGGTGGCCCCCGAGCACCCGCTGACCGGGATCATCCACACCGCCGGCGTACTGGACGACGGGACGATCCCGTCGTTGTCCCCGGAGCGGCTGGACGCGGTGTTGCGGCCGAAGGCAGACGCGGCCTGGCACCTGCACCAGCTCACCCGCGGCCTGGATCTGGCCGCGTTCGTGCTGTTCTCGTCGGTGGCCGGCACCATGGGAGCTCCCGGCCAGGGCAACTACGCGGCGGCCAATGCGTTCCTCGACGCGCTGGCCGGGCACCGGCGGGCCGAAGGACTGCCCGCGCTGTCGCTCGTGTGGGGGCCCTGGGCCCAGGACACCGGGATGACCGGCGCGCTGGACGACGTCCAGGCCCGGCGGATGACCCGCGCCGGGATGTTCGCGCTCACTCCGGACGAGGGCGTCGCGCTGTTCGGCGCGGCCCTCCGGGCGGGGGAGCCGGTCGTGGCCCCGGTCCGGATCGACCTTGCCGCGGTGCGGACGCATGGCGAGGTGCCGCACCTGCTCCGCGGGCTGGTACGAGCGCCACGCCGGTCGGCGACGTCGATGTCCGGCAGCGCACTGGTCCGCCGCCTGGCGGGACTGGAGCGCGCCGATCGCGTCCGGGTCCTGGCGGACCTGGTCCGGGCCGAGGTGGCGCTGGTGCTGGGGCACGCCTCGCCGGAGCTGGTGGACATCCGGCGGGAGTTCCGCGACCTGGGCTTCGACAGCCTCACCGCGGTCGAACTGCGCAACCGGCTGAGCACGACGACGGGGTTGCGCCTGCCGGCCACGCTGGTGTTCGACCATCCCACGCCCGCCGTACTGGCGGAGTTCCTGCTGGACGAGGTGCTGGGCGAGCAGCACGACGTGGCCGTTCCCGCCGCCGTCACGCCGGTCGCCGACGACCCGATCGTGATCGTCGGGATGAGCTGCCGCTACCCGGGTGGCGTCGCCTCGCCGGAGGACCTGTGGCGGCTGGTGGCCGAGGGCCGTGACGCGATCACGGAATTTCCCGCCAATCGTGGGTGGGACCTGGCCGCGCTCTACCATCCGGACGCCGACCACGCAGGCGGCTCGTACACCAGGCAGGGCGGCTTCCTGCACGACGCGGCGGAATTCGACGCGGACTTCTTCGGGATGAGCCCGCGGGAGGCCATGGCGACGGACCCGCAGCAGCGACTTCTGCTGGAGACCTCGTGGGAAGCGGTCGAGCGGGCCGGAATCGACCCGGTCACGCTCCGGGGCAGCCGGACGGGCGTGTTCGCCGGGGTGATGTACACCGACTACAGCGGCATGCTCGGCGCGGCTGAGTTCGAGGGCTACCGGGGCACCGGAACCGCCGCGAGTGTCGTCTCCGGGCGGGTGTCCTACACCCTGGGCCTGGTGGGCCCGGCCGTGACGGTCGACACCGCCTGCTCGTCCTCGCTGGTCGCGGTGCATCTGGCGACGCAGGCGCTGCTGTCGGGTGAATGTACGCTCGCGCTGGCCGGCGGGGTGACCGTGATGGCCACGCCCGGAGCGTTCGTGGAGTTCTCCCGGCAGCGGGGGCTGTCCCCGGACGGGCGGTGCAAATCGTTCGCGGACCGCGCGGACGGGGTGAGCTGGGCCGAGGGCGTCGGGGTGCTGGTGCTCGAACGCCTGTCGGACGCCCTGCGCAACGGTCACCAGGTGCTCGCCGTGGTGCGCGGATCGGCGATCAACCAGGACGGCGCCTCCAACGGGCTGACCGCGCCGAACGGCCCTTCCCAGCGGCGGGTGATCCGCCAGGCCCTGGCCGGAGCGCGGCTCGCCCCGGCCGAGGTGGACGTGGTGGAGGGGCACGGGACCGGGACCACCCTGGGAGATCCGATCGAGGCGCAGGCGCTGCTGGCCACCTACGGCCGGGACCGGCCGGAGGGACCGCTGCTGCTCGGGTCGATCAAGTCGAACATCGGTCACACGCAGGCGGCGGCGGGTGTCGCGGGCGTGATCAAGATGATCATGGCCATGCGGCACGGCATCGTGCCCAAGACCCTGCACGTCGACGCGCCGTCCGCGCACGTGGACTGGTCCTCGGGCGCGGTGGAGCTGCTGACCGAGGCGCGGGAGTGGCCGGAGACGGGCCACCCGCGCCGGGCCGCCGTGTCGTCGTTCGGCTTCAGCGGCACCAACGCCCACCTCATCATCGAGCAGGACACCGAGCAGGACACCGTCGAGCGGACGCTGCCGATGGCTGGCCTGCCACTACCAATCTCGGGCAAGACGGAACAGTCGGTGCGGGAGCAGGCCGCGCGGCTGCTGTCCCACCTGGAAGGCCGTCCCGAGGCCGACCTGGCCGACGTGGCGTTC
Organism: Acrocarpospora sp. B8E8; assembly: GCF_039871605.1. NCBI lineage: Bacteria > Bacillati > Actinomycetota > Actinomycetes > Streptosporangiales > Streptosporangiaceae > Acrocarpospora > Acrocarpospora sp. B8E8. The sequence goes on from NZ_JBDPLV010000073.1 coordinate 28,501, forward strand.
TCGCTGGCGACCACCCGTTCCCCGTTCGAGCACCGGGCCGCGGTGCTGGCCGGGGACCGGGCCGGGGCGCTGGCCGGGTTGCGGGCGCTGGCCACCGGCCAGGCGGCGCCGGGAGTCGTACGCGGCCAGGCCAAGGACGACCAGAAGACGGCGTTCCTGTTCACCGGTCAGGGCGCGCAGCGCGTGGGCATGGGCCTGGAGACTTACGCGCGGTTCCCGGTGTTCGCCGAGGCCCTTGACGGTGTGCTCGCGGCGCTGGACCCCCATCTGGACCGTCCGCTGCGGGAGGCCTTGTTCTCCGACGCTGAGCTGCTCGACCGTACGGCGTACACGCAGCCGGCGCTGTTCGCCCTGGAGGTCGCGCTGTACCGGCTGGTGGAGTCGTGGGGCGTGCGCCCGGACGCGCTGGCGGGGCATTCGATCGGGGAACTCGTCGCGGCGCACGTCGCCGGGGTGCTGACCCTGGATGACGCCTGCGCGCTGGTGGCCGCGCGGGGCCGGCTGATGCAGGCGCTCCCGGCCGGCGGCGCCATGGTCGCGATCCAGGCCGGCGAGGAGGAGGTCCTGGAGTCGCTGGCCGGGCGCGAGAGCGAGGTGTCCATCGCGGCGGTCAACGGCCCGGCGTCGGTGGTGATCGCCGGAGCCGAGCCCGCGGTGCTGGAAGTCGCCGCGGGGTGGGCCGCCCGGGAACGCAGGACCAAGCGGCTGCGGGTGTCGCACGCGTTCCATTCACCGCTGATGGAGCCGATGCTCGCGGAGTTCCAGGCGGTCGCCGAGACGATCGCGTACGAACCCCCGCGGATCCCGGTGATCTCCAATGTGACCGGCGAGTTCGCCACGGACGAACTGTGCGCACCGGCCTACTGGGTGCGGCACGTGCGGGAGGCGGTCCGGTTCCGCGACGGCGTGCGGGCGCTGCATCGGGCGGGCATGACCGCGTTCCTGGAGATCGGCCCGGACGGTGTGCTGACCGCGATGGCCCTGGACAGCCTTCCCGCTGAGGCGGAGGCGCTGCTCCTTCCCGTGCTGCGCGGCGATCGCGACGAGCGCACCGCCCTCATGACCGCGCTGGCCGAACTGCAGGTGAACGGCGTGCCAGTCGACTGGCCGGCCCTGCTCCGCGGCGCCCGCCGGGTGGACCTGCCGACGTACCCGTTCCAGCGTGAGTCGTTCTGGCCAGAGCCCGCCGCGAACGGCACCGTCGCCGATCCGGCGGACGCGCGGCTCTGGGACGCGGTCGAGCGCGGCGACACCGGGGACGTGGCCGCGATCCTCGGCCTGGGCAACGAGCACTCCTCTTTGCTGGACACCCTGCTCCCGGCCTTGTCGTCGTGGCGGCGCAACCGGGGCGAGGCGGCGACGCTCGACTCCTGGCGCTACCTGGTCGACTGGAAGCCCCGCCGTACGCCTTCGCTCGCCGTGCTGGAGGGCACCTGGCTGGTGGTGACCGCGGCCGGGATCGTGGACGGCGACGTGGTCGGCGCGCTGGACAGCCACGGAGCACACGTGGAGCGGCTCCTGCTGGATGGGACGGACGGCCGTGCGCCGCTCGCCGCCCGGCTCCGTGAGCTGGGCGAGATCTCCGGCGTGGTGTCGATGCTCGCACCCGTCGCGGACGGTGGCGCGGTGTCGAGCGGCCTCGCGCTCACGGTCACGCTCCTGCAGGCGCTCGGCGACGCGGAGATCGACGCACCGCTGTGGTGCCTCACTCGCGGCGCCGTGTCGGCCGCTCCCGGGGACAGGGTGACGAGCCCGGTCCAGGCGCAGGTGTGGGGCATGGGCCGGGTGGCCGCCTTGGAGCACCCGAAGCGGTGGGGCGGCCTGGTCGACCTGCCCGAGGTCGTCGCCGGGCGGGCCGCGCTGGGCCTGGCGAGCGTGCTGGCGGGCCTGGACGGCGAGGACCAGGTGGCGGTGCGGGCGTCGGGCGTGTTCGGCCGGCGGCTGCGGCGTCATCCGGTCACGCCCGATCCGGTCGGCCGGGCAGGCGCGACCGGTGGGACCGTGCTTGTCACCGGGGGCACGGGTGCTCTCGGCGCGGCCACCGCGCGGTGGCTGGCGCGTGGTGGCACCGCGCATCTCGTGCTGACCAGCCGGCGCGGCATGGCCGCCCCTGGCGCGGCGGAGCTGCGGGACGAGCTGCTCGCGCTGGGCGCCGAGGCGAGCATCGTCGCCTGCGACGTGGCCGATCGCGAGGCCCTGGCCGGCGTGCTGGCCGCGATCCCGGCCGAGCGCCCGCTCACCGGGGTCGTTCACACAGCCGGGGTGGGCCAGGCCGTCGCGCCCCTCTGGCAGGCGGACGCCGCCGAGCTCGCGGACGTGATGACGGCGAAGGTGGCCGGCGCCGCCAACCTGGACGACCTGCTCGGCGATCACGAGCTCGACTTCTTCGTGCTGTTCTCCTCGATAGCCGGGATGTGGGGCAGCGCGGGGCAGGGCGCCTACGCGGCCGCCAACGCCTACCTCGACGCGCTGGCCGAGAACCGGCGGGGACGAGGTCTCGCCGCCACGTCGGTGGCCTGGGGCGCGTGGGCCGAAGCCGGCCTGGCCATGACGGACACCACAGCGGACACCACAGCGGACACCACAGCGGACACCTTGGCCGACTACTTGCTCAAACGCGGGCTGGCCTTGCTGCCGCCCGACCTCGCGATCAAAGAGCTGAGCCGGGCGGTCAGCGGCGAAGACGCGGTGGTGACGGTCGCGGACGTCGACTGGGACCGGTTCTATCCGATCTTCACCTCGGCCCGGCCCAGCCACCTGTTCAGCGAGCTCCCGGAGGTCAGGGCACAGCTCGCGAGCGCGGACAAGGCAGCGGCCTCCGACGACCCCGAGTTCGTCACGCGGCTGCGGCACCTGACCGAGAAGGAGCAGCGGCGCGGGCTGCTGGATCTGGTGCGCACCGAGGTGGCGGCCGTCCTGCGGCACGCCTCGGCAGAGGCGGTCTCCGAGCGGCGCGCCTTCCGCGAGATGGGGTTCGACTCGCTGACCGCGGTGGAGCTGAGAAAGCGGCTGGTCGCGACGACCGGCCTGGCGTTGCCGAGCACGCTGGTGTTCGATCACCCGAACCCGGCCGCGCTGGTGGAGTTCCTGCGGTCGCAGGTCGTGGGCTCGGCGGACGCGGACGCGGACGTCGCCGGGGTCCCGATGGCGGCCCACACCGACGAACCGATCGCGATCATCGGGATGGCCTGCCGTTTCCCCGGCGGCGTGGGCTCTCCAGAACAGCTGTGGGAACTGGTGACCGGCGAGGTCGACGCGATCTCCGGATTCCCCGCCGACCGGGGCTGGGACGCGGCGGGGCTCTACGACCCCGACCCCGATCACTCCGGCACGACGTACTCGGTCGAAGGGGGGTTCCTGCACGACGCCGGCGACTTCGACCCCGGATTCTTCGGGATCTCACCGCGCGAGGCGCTGACCATGGACCCGCAGCAGCGGCTGCTGCTGGAGACCGCATGGGAGGCCATCGAACGGGCCGGGATCGCCCCCTCGTCGCTGCACGGCAGCACGACCGGCACGTTCATCGGCTCCAGCTACCAGGAGTACGGCTCGGACGCCGCCGACGCCGAGGGACACCAGGTCACCGGCTCCAGCCCGAGCATCCTGTCCGGCCGGTTGTCGTACGTACTCGGCCTGGAAGGGCCCGCGGTCACGGTCGACACCGCGTGCTCGTCGTCGCTGGTGGCGCTGCACCTGGCCTGCCAGTCGCTGCGCAACGGTGAGAGCTCCCTCGCCCTGGCGGGCGGCGCGACGGTGATGACCACCCCGGCCGCCTTCGTGGCGTTCAGCCGCCAGCGGGCCCTGGCCGCCGACGGCCGGTGCAAGGCGTTCTCCGACGCGGCCGACGGGATGAGCCTGGCGGAAGGGGTCGGCCTGCTCCTGGTGGAGCGGCTGTCCGACGCCGAGCGCAACGGCCACCCGATCCTCGCGGTGGTGCGTGGGTCCGCGGTGAACCAGGACGGCGCGTCCAACGGGCTGACCGCGCCCAACGGTCCCTCCCAGCAGCGGGTGATCCGGCACTCCCTGGCGAGCGCGCGGCTGTCCCCGGCCGAGGTCGACGCGGTCGACGCGCACGGCACGGGCACGGCCCTGGGCGACCCCATCGAGGCCCAGGCGCTCCTCGCCACGTACGGGCAGGGCCGGGAGCGCCCGCTCCTGCTCGGGTCGATCAAGTCGAACATCGGCCACACCCAGTCCGCGGCGGGCGTGGCGAGCGTCATCAAGATGGTCATGGCCCTGCGGCACGGCCTGCTCCCGAAGACGCTCGGGGTGGGCACGCCCTCGTCCCACGTGGATTGGACGGCGGGCGCGGTCGAACTGCTGACCGAGGCCACGCCGTGGCCGGAGACCGGACGGCCGCGCCGGGCCGCCGTGTCCTCCTTCGGAATCAGCGGCACGAACGCCCACACGATCCTCGAGCAGGCGCCGACCGGCGACGTCGCGCTCTCCGGTCCCGGCGCCGATGCGGGTCCCGGCGCCGATGCCGCCACTTCCGGTGCCGGGGCGGTGCCGTGGGTGGTGTCCGGCCGGACGGCGGAGGCGTTGCGCGCGCAGGCGCGGCGGCTGGCCGCGCACGTGGCCGACCATGGTGCGCTGGACCCGGCCGGCGTGGGCTTCTCGCTGGTGACGTCGAGGTCGGTGTTCGAGCACCGCGCGGTCGCGGTGGGCGGTGACCGCGACGCGCTCCGCGCCGCCGTCCAGGCGGTGGCCGTGGGCGAGCCGGCGCCGGGCGTGGTCCAGGGCTTGGCGGACGTCGAGGGCAGAACGGTCTTCGTGTTCCCGGGGCAGGGCGCGCAGTGGGCGGGCATGGGCGCTCGGCTGCTCGAGCAGTCCCCGGTGTTCGCCGAGCGCGTCGCCGAGTGCGGCCTGGCCCTGAGCCGGTACGTCGACTGGTCGCTGCTGGACGTGCTGCGCCAGGCGGAGGGCGCGCCGTCGCTGGATCGGGTGGACGTCGTGCAGCCGGTGTCGTTCGCGGTGATGGTCTCGCTGGCGGCGATGTGGCGCGCTCATGGGGTCGAGCCCGACGCGGTGCTCGGGCATTCCCAGGGCGAGATCGCCGCCGCCTGCGTGGCGGGCGCGCTGTCGCTGGACGACGCCGCCCGAGTGGTGGCGGTGCGCAGCCAGGCCATCGCGCGGTCGCTGGCCGGTGCCGGCGGGATGATGTCGATCTCGCTGCCGCTACCGGACGTTGAGGAGTGGCTGCGGCCCTGGGACGGGCAGATCTCGATCGCGGCGGTGAACGGACCGCGTACGGTCGTGGTGGGCGGCGATCCCGGCGCGCTCGACGAGCTGTCGCGGCGGCTGACCGAGGAGGGCGTGCGGACCCGGCGGGTCGCGGTCGACTACGCGTCGCACTCCGCCCACGTCGAGCCGCTCCAGCACGAGCTGCCCCAGTCCCTGTCGGCGATCCGGCCGCGGCGGGCCGAGGTGCCGTTCCTGTCCACGGTGACCGAGGACTGGCTGGACGGGACGGAGCTGGACGCCGGCTACTGGTACCGCAACCTGCGCCGGACCGTCCGGTTCGAACCCGCCGTGCGCCGCCTGCTGGCCGCAGGACACCGGGCGTTCATCGAGGTCAGCCCGCACCCGGTGCTGACCGGCGCGATCCAGGAGACGGCCGAGGACGCCGGTGGGAGCACGGTCGTCGCCGGGACGCTGCGCCGCGACCAGGGCGGCGCGGAGCGCTTCCTGACCTCCCTGGCGGAGGTGTTCGTGCGCGGCGTGCCGGTCGACTGGCGAGCCGCCTTCGACGGCACGGGCGCCCGCCCGGTGGAGCTGCCGACGTACGCCTTCCAGCGCGAGCGGCTCTGGACGAAGCGCGCCGTGGCGCCGGCGACAGGCGCGGCGAACCCGGCGGACGAGCGGTTCTGGGCGGCGGTGGGGCAGCAGGACCTGGACTCGCTGGCGTCGGAGCTGGAGGTGGGCGCACCGGCGCTGGCCGAGGTGGTGCCCGCGCTGTCCTCCTGGCGGCGCAGGCAGCAGGCCCGGTTCACGGCCGACTCCTGGCGCTACCGCGTCGTGTGGCGGCCGGTGACCGATCTCGCCGCCACCCTCCTGTCGGGCACGTGGCTGCTCGTCACCACCGACGGCGTCGCGGACGAGGACGTTAAGGAAGAGGACGTTAAGGAAGAGGACGTTAAGGAAGAGGACGTTAAGGAAGAGGACGTCGCCGGCGCGCTCGCCGCGCACGGCGCGCGGGTCCGCAGGGTCGTGCTCGACGAGGCGTGCCTCGACCGCGCCGTGCTGGCCGGCGTGCTGAGCCAGGAGGAGCACGTCTCCGGCGTGGTGTCCCTGCTGGCCCTGGCCGAACAGCCGGCCGAACGCCACCCGGAGCTGGCCACCGGCCTGGCGCTGACCGTCGCGCTCGTCCAGGCCCTGGGCGACGCGGACATCGACGCGCCGCTGTGGTGCCTCACCCGTGGCGCGGTCTCCACCGGCCGGTCGGATCCGGTGACCAACCCCGTCCAGGCCCAGGTCCACGGCGTGGGCTGGACGGCCGCACTGGAGCACCCGCGACGGTGGGGCGGCCTGGTCGACCTCACCGGGACGCTCGACCAGCGCGCGGCGCGGCGCCTGGCGAGCGTCCTCGGGGGCGCCGGAGGCGGCGAGGACCAGCTGGCGATCCGGCCCTCCGGAGTGTTCGCCCGGCGCGTGGTGCCGGCCCCGTCGCCCGCCGACCCGGCGCCCGCCTGGACGCCACGCGGGACCATCTTGGTGACCGGGGGCACGGGAACGCTCGCCCCGCACGTGGCCCGCTGGGCCGCGGCCCAGGGAGCCGAGCACCTGGTGCTGGTCAGCCGCCGCGGCATGGCCGCCCCCGGCGCGGCCGAACTGCTGGCGGAGCTGGCCGAGCTGGGCACGACCGCCACAGTGGCGGCATGCGACGTGTCCGATCGCGACGCGCTCGCCGGCCTGCTCGCGCGGTTGCGGGCGGAGGGCCACGCCGTCCGCACGGTGCTGCACGCCGCCGCCTCCATCGAGCTGCACGCGCTGCAGGACACCAGTATCGAGGCGTTCGCCGAGGTGGTGCGGGCCAAGGTCATGGGCGCCCGCCACCTGGACGAGCTGCTGGACGACGAGCTCGACGCCTTCGTGCTGTTCTCCTCGACGGCGGGGATGTGGGGCAGCGGGCGGCACGCGGCGTACGTCGCGGGCAACGCCTTCCTCGGCGCGCTGGCGGAGAACCGGCGCGCCCGCGGGCTGCCGGCCACCTCGATCTCGTGGGGCATCTGGTCGGACGACCGCGAGCTCGGGCGGGTCGATCCCGAGCAGATCCGGCGCAGCGGTCTGGTGTTCATGGAGCCGGACCTGGCGCTCGAAGGGTTCCGGCACGCGCTGGCCGGCGCGGAGCCCGTGCTGGCGGTCGCCGACATCGACTGGGAGCTGTACTTCCCGGTCTTCACCTCCGTACGGCCGAGCCGGCTGTTCAGCGAGGTGCCTGCCGTACGGCGGCTGGCCGAGACCGCCGAGCGGCCGGCCGGCGGCGCGGGCGCGGGGGAGTTCGTCACCCGGCTGCGCGGGCTGCCCGCGGCCGAGCGGGACCGCCTGCTGCTTGAGCTGGTGCGCGCCCAGGCGGCGACCGTGCTCGGACACGCCTCAGCCGACGCCCTCGCCGAGCGGCGCGCGTTCCGCGACCTGGGTTTCGACTCGGTGACCGCGGTCGATCTGCGCAACCGGCTGGCGGCCGCCACGGGCCTGACCCTGCCGAGCACGCTGGTGTTCGACCACCCGAACCTGGCGGCGCTGGCGGAGTTCCTGCGCGCTGAGATCGCCGGGGCGCAGGCCGGACCGGCGGCCGTGGCAGGCCAGGGGCGGGCCGGCTCGGACGAGCCGATCGCGATCATCGGGATGGCCTGCCGCTACCCGGGCGGGGTCCGATCGCCGGAGCAGCTGTGGCGGCTCGTGGTCGACGGGGTCGACGCGATCTCCGAGTTCCCCGGCGACCGCGGCTGGGATGCCGACGGACTCTACGACCCCGACCCGGGCCGGACCGGGAAGACGTACTCCACGCGGGGCGGCTTCCTCTACGACACGGCGGAGTTCGACGCGGACTTCTTCGGGATCTCGCCCCGCGAGGCGCTGGCGATGGATCCGCAGCACCGGCTGGTGCTGGAGACGGCATGGGAAGCGGTCGAGCGGGCCGGGATCGCCCCGTCGTCGCTGCGCGGCAGCGTGACCGGCACCTTCATCGGCTCCAGTTACCAGGACTACGGCCTGGCGATGGCCGGCCAGGGGGAGGGCCTGGAAGGCCACCTGGTCACCGGCACCGTGCCGAGCGTGCTGTCCGGCCGGGTGGCGTACCTGTTCGGGCTTGAGGGCCCGGCCGTCACGCTGGACACGGCGTGCTCGTCGTCGCTGGTGGCGCTGCACCTGGCCTGCCAGTCGCTGCGCGACGGCGAGAGCGCGCTGGCGCTGGCCGGTGGGGTGATCGTGATGTCCACCCCCGACGCCTTCATCGGGTTCAGCCGGCAGCGGGCCATGGCCCCCGACGGCCGCTGCAAGGCGTACTCCGATTCGGCGGACGGGATGAGCCTGGCCGAGGGTGTCGGCCTGCTGCTGGTGGAGCGGCTGTCCGACGCCGAGCGCAACGGGCACCCGATCCTCGCGGTCATCCGCGGGTCGGCGATCAACCAGGACGGCGCGTCCAACGGGCTGACCGCGCCGAACGGGCTGGCGCAGCAGCGCGTGATCAGGCAGGCGCTGGCCAACGCCGGGGTCGCACCGGCGGAGGTCGACGCCGTGGAGGGGCACGGGACCGGCACGGCGCTGGGGGACCCGATCGAGGCGCGGGCGCTGCTCGCGACCTACGGCCAGGAGCGGGACCACCCGCTGTGGCTCGGCTCGGTCAAGTCCAACATCGGGCACGCCCAGATGGCCTCCGGCGTCGCCGGAGTGATCAAGATGGTCCTGGCCATGCGGCACAACCTGCTGCCGAAGACGCTGCACGTGGACGCGCCGTCGTCGCACGTGGACTGGTCCACGGGCGCCATCGAGCTGCTCACGGAGCCGAGGGAATGGGTGCGCGCCGGACGCCCGCGCCGGGCCGCGGTGTCGTCGTTCGGGCTCAGCGGCACCAACGCCCACGCGGTGCTGGAGGAGGCGCCGCCCGCGGCCGTGCGGGTGGGGCGGGCGGAGCCGGTCGTCGTCCCCGTGCTGGTGTCGGGCAAGGACGCGCAGGCCCTGGGCGCTCAGGCGGAACGGCTGCTGGCCCTGCTCGCGGAGTCCGCCGAGCTCGACCTCACGGACGTCGCATACGCCCTGGCGACCACGCGGTCGCACCTCGACCAGCGCGCGGCGCTGGTCGGACGGGACCGCGAGGAGATCATCGACGGGTTGCGGGCGCTGGCCGAAGGCACCGGCGTTCAGGAGGCCGTCGGCCACGGTTCCCTGGCCTTCATGTTCACCGGCCAGGGCGGCCAGCGCGCGGAGATGGGCCGCGAGCTGTACGGCCGCTTCCCGGCGTTCGCCGACGCGCTCGACGCGGTGCTGTCCCACCTGGACGCGCACCTGGACCGCCCGCTGCGGGAGGTGCTGTTCGCCCCGGCGGGTACGGCGGACGCCGCCCTGCTGGACGAGACGGGCTACACGCAGCCGGCGCTGTTCGCCTTCCAGGTGGCCGTGTTCCGCCTGCTGGAGTCCTGGGGCGTCAGGCCCGGCCACCTCATGGGACATTCGGTCGGGGAGATCGCCGCGGCGCATGTCGCGGGCGTGCTGTCCCTGCCGGACGCCTGCGTCCTGGTGGCCGCCCGCGCCCGGCTGATGCAGGCGCTGCCCGCGGGCGGGGCGATGGTCGCCGTCCAGGCCGGCGAGGAGGAGGTGCTCCCGCTGCTGGCCGGGCGCGAGGAGCGGATGTCTATCGCGGCGGTCAACAGCCCGGTGTCGCTGGTCGTGTCCGGCGAGGAGGACGCCGTCCTGGAGATCGCCGCGCACTTCGCGGCCCAGGGGCGCATGACCAAGCGGCTGCAGGTCTCCCATGCCTTCCATTCGCCGCGGATGGACGCCATGCTCGACGACTTCCGCCGGGTCGCGCGCGGCCTGTCGTACGCGCCGCCGGAGATCCCGATCGTGTCGAACGTGACCGGCGAGCCGGCGACCGCGGCGCTGCTCTGCTCGCCGGACTACTGGGTGGAGCACATCCGGCGGCCGGTCCGCTTCGGCGACGGCGTGCGCGGCCTGGCCGAGCAGGGCGTCGTCACGTTCCTCGAACTCGGCCCCGACGCCGTGCTCACGGCCATCGCGGCCGACTGTCTCACCGATCGCCCCGGTATCCAGGCGGTGCCCGTGGCGCGCCGGGACCGGGCCGAGGAGCAGGCCGTCACGGCGGCGGTGGCCCGGCTGCACGTCCGTGGCGTCGACGTGGACTGGCGAGGGTTCTTCGCCGGCACCGGCGCCGAGGCGGTCGGCCTGCCGACGTACGCCTTCCAGCGCCGGCGGTTCTGGCCGGAACCCAGGGCGGCCGCCGTGCCCGCGTCTGCCGATGCCGTGGACGGCTGGCGGTACCGGTCCGTCTGGAAGCCGCTGCCCTGGCCCGCGATCACCGCGCCGTCGCCGCGGGCCCGGTTGCTCGTGGTGGTGCCGGCGGGTGAGGAATGGGTGACCTCGCCGGCGGGGGCGCTGGGCGCGGAGGCCGACCGGATCGAGGTCGGCGAACCCGACCGGGCGGCGCTGGCCGCGCGGTTGCGGGAGCTGTGCGCCGCCGGACCCCGGCCCGCCGGGGTCGTGTCGCTGCTGGCCTCGGACGAGCGGGATCTGGCAGGGCATCCGGGGGTCCCCAGCGGTCTGGCGCTGACGGTCGCGCTGGCGCAGGCGCTCGGCGACGCCGGGATCGAAGCGCCCTTGTGGTGCGTGACCCGTGGCGCGGTGTCGGTGGGGCGCTCGGAACAGGTGTTCCGGCCGGTGCAGGCCGCCGTGTGGGGTCTCGGCCGGTCCGTGGCGCTGGAGCAGCCGCGGCTGTGGGGCGGGCTCGTCGACCTGCCCGAGGACCTCGACTCCGTCACGATCTCCCGCCTGGTCGACGTGCTGTCCGGCCTGAAGGGAGAGGACCAGCTCGCCGTACGCCCCTCGGGGGTCTTCGGCCGCCGGCTGGTGCACGCTCCGCTCGGCGGAGACATCGCTGCGGGAGACACCGCGCTGTTCGGCGAAGGCACCGTACTGATCACGGGAGGCACCGGTGGTCTCGGGGCGCAGGTCGCCCGCTGGGCGGTCGGCGCCGGCGCCGCACACGTGCTGCTGGTCAGCCGCCGCGGACCCGACTCGCCGGCCGCGGCCGAACTGGCCGCCCTCGGTACCCAGGTCAGCATCGTGGCCTGCGACGTCGCGGATCGCGAGGCCGTGGCCGCAGTGCTCGCCGGGATTCCGGGGGACCTGCCTCTGACCGCGGTATTCCACGCGGCGGGTGTGGTCGACGACGGCGTGCTGGACGGCATGACGCCGGAGCGCCTCTCCTCGGTCCTGCGATCGAAGGCGGCCGGCGCGCTCAACCTGCATGAGCTGACCGAGCACCTGGACCTGCCGGCGTTCGTGCTGTTCTCGTCCACGTCCGCCACCTTCGGCTCACCGGGGCAGGCCAACTACGCGGCCGCGAACGCCATGCTCGACGCGCTGGCGGAGCACCGGCGTGCCCGGGGACTCGCGGCGACGTCGATCGCCTGGGGGCCATGGTCCGGGTCCGGCATGGCGGCGGACGACGTCGTGGCGAACCGGCTGCGCCGGGCCGGCCTGCGGACGCTGCCCCCGGGCCTGGCGGTCCGCGCGCTGGAGCGGGCGCTGGAGCACGGCGACACGACGCTGACCGTCGCCGACGTCGACTGGTCCCGATTCGCCGGCGCTTTCGCGGCGGTCCGGAACAACCCGCTGGTGAGCGACCTGCCAGAGGTCGCCGGGGTCATGGGCGCCGGGGCGGACCCCGCCGGCCCGGCGGAGCCGGCGTTCCGGCGGCGGCTGGCCGAGCTGTCCCCCGCCGAGCGGGGCCGGGCCGTCCTGGACCTGCTGCGCGGCATGGTGGCCAAGGTGCTGGGACACGCCGGCGCCGACGGCGTAGCGCCGGACCGCCCGTTCCGGGATCTGGGCTTCGACTCGCTGACCACCGTCGAGCTGCGCAACGTGCTGGCGGCGGCGACGGGGCTGACCCTGCCCGCGACGCTGCTGTTCGACTATCCCACCCCGACCGTGCTGGCGGACTTCCTGCTGGGCGAGCTGTCCGGCACGGGGCCGGCCGCCCAGGTCCCGGTCGTACGGGCCCATGCCGATGACGGCGATCCCATCGTGATCGTCGGCATGAGCTGCCGGTTCCCCGGCGGGGTGAGCTCCCCCGAGGATCTGTGGCGGCTGCTGGTGGACGGTGGGGACGTCATCTCCTCCTTCCCCGACGACCGGGGATGGGACCTGCAGGCGCTCGCGGCAGGGATGTCGTCCGCGAGCGTGGGCGGGTTCCTCAAGGACGCGACCGAGTTCGACGCCGAGTTCTTCGGGATCTCCCCACGCGAGGCGCTGGCGATGGACCCGCAGCAGCGGCTGGTGCTCGAGGCGTCCTGGGAGGCGCTGGAACGGGCCGGCATCGACCCCGCGGGTCTGCGCGGCCGCGACGCCGGAGTCTTCGTGGGCACCAACGGCCAGGACTACGTCGCCGTGCTCAAGGGCTCTGACGCGGATGTGCAGGGCCACGTGGCCACCGGTACCACCGCGAGCGTCATCTCCGGGCGGCTGTCGTACACGCTGGGTCTTGAGGGCCCCGCCATCACCGTCGACACCGCGTGCTCGTCCTCCCTGGTCGCCCTGCACTGGGCCACGCAGGCCCTGCGCGGCGGCGAATGCTCGCTGGCGCTCGTGGGCGGCGTGTCGGTGATGTCGAGCCCGGACTCGTTCGTCGAGTTCAGCGTCCAGGGGGGTCTGGCCCCCGACGGGCGGTGCAAGGCGTTCTCCGACACGGCGGACGGCACGGGCTGGTCCGAAGGGGTCGGCATGTTCGTGCTCGAACGCCTGTCGGACGCCAGGAACAACGGCCATCCGATCCTCGCCGTCGTACGCGGGTCGGCGATCAACCAGGACGGCGCGTCCAACGGTCTCACCGCGCCGAACGGCCCGTCGCAGCAGCGGGTGATCCGGCAGGCGCTGGCCGCGGCGGGGCTGTCACCGGCCGAGGTCGACGCGGTCGAGGCGCACGGCACCGGCACGGCGCTCGGCGACCCGATCGAGGCCCAGGCCCTGCTCGCGACCTACGGCCAGGAGCGGGATCACCCGCTGTGGCTGGGGTCGATCAAGTCCAACCTCGGCCACACGCAGGCGGCGGCGGGCGCCGCCGGTGTGATCAAGATGGTGCTCGCCATGCGGCACGGCATGCTGCCCAAGACGTTGCACCTCGAGGTGCCGTCGTCGCATGTGGACTGGACGTCCGGGGCCGTCGAGCCGCTGACCGAGCCCCGGGAGTGGTCGCGGAACGGCCGGCCGCTGCGGGCCGGCGTCTCCGCCTTCGGGATCAGCGGCACCAACGCCCACGTCATCATCGAGCAGGCGCCCCCGGAAGAGCAGTCCGACGAGCGGCGATCCGGGGATCGGAAGGCTCCCGCGGTCGTGCCGTGGGTCGTCTCCGGCCGCACCCAGGAGGCGCTGCGAGCCCAGGTCGAGCAGGTCCTGGCCGCCACGCGCGACCTCGACCCGGTGGACGTCGGCTACTCGCTGACGAGCAGGTCGATGTTCCGGCACCGCGCGGTGCTGCTGGCCGGCGCCGACGGAGTGGCGGAGATCGCGCGTGGCGAGGCCGCCGTCGTCGCGGGCGGGTCGGCGATGCTGTTCACCGGTCAGGGCGCCCAGCGCCCTGGTATGGGCCGGGAGCTGTATGACCGGTTCCCGGTGTTCGCACAGGCGCTGGACGCGGTGCTCGCGCAGCTCGACGTCGAGCTGGACCGCCCGCTGCGGACGATCCTGTTCGCCGAAGCGGGCTCGCCCGAGGCGGAGCTGATCGACCAGACGCAGTGGACGCAGCCCGCGCTGTTCGCGATCGAGGTGGCCCTGTTCCGCCTGGCGGAGTCGTGGGGGCTGCGGCCTGACCTGGTGGCCGGGCACTCGATCGGCGAGATCGCCGCGGCGCACGTCGCCGGTGTGCTGACGCTGGCGGACGCGTGCACCCTGGTCGCCGCCCGGGGCCGCCTGATGCAGGCGCTACCGGCCGGGGGCGCGATGGTCTCCGTACAGGCCACCGAGGACGAGGTACGCCCGATGCTCGCCGGGCGCGAGCACGAGGTGTCGATCGCCGCGGTCAACGGGCCGTCGGCCGTGGTGGTCGCGGGCGCGGAGGAGGCGGTCACCGAGATCGCCGCCCGGTTCGCGGCACTGGGGCGTAAGACCACCAGGCTGACCGTCAGCCACGCCTTCCACTCCCCCCTGATGGACCCCATGCTGGAGGAATTCCGGCAAGCCGTCCGAGGGCTGCGGTTCTCGCCGCCGGCCATCCCGCTCGTCTCCAATCTGACGGGCGAGCCGGCCGCCGTCGAGCGGATCTGCTCACCCGACTACTGGGTCGACCACGTCCGGCAGGCGGTCCGCTTCGCCGACTGCGTGCGCACCTTGCGCGGCAAGGGAGTGAGCACGTTCATCGAGCTCGGCCCGGACGGCGTGCTGTCCGCGATGACGCAGCACTGCCTCGCGGGTGACGGCACCGAGGCCGGGACGCTGGTAGTGCAGGTGCTGCGGAAGGACCGTGGCGAGGAGGAGTCGGTCGTGGCCGCGCTGGCCCGGCTCCATGTCCACGGGCTGCCGGTGGACTGGGGATCCCTCTTCACCGGATACGGCGCACGCCGGGTCGACCTGCCCACGTACGCCTTCCAGCGGCGGCGGTTCTGGCCGGAGGCCGTCGCCCCGGCCGGCCTGGCGCAGGACGCGGTGGACGCCGAGTTCTGGGCCGCGGTCGAGCGTGCCGACCTGGCGTCGGTGGCGGCCACGCTGGAGCTGGAGGCGGACTCGCTCTCGACGGTGGTGCCAGCGCTGTCCACTTGGCGCCGCTCGCGCCGGGAGCGCACGATCGTGGACTCCTGGCGATACCGGGTGGCGTGGAAGCCCTTGACCGCCCCGCCATCCGGTCGCCTGTCCGGGAGGTGGCTGGTGGCTGTTCCGGCTGGCCGGTTTGAGGATGGGCGGTGGGTGGAGGCGCTCGACGCTGTGGGCGCCGCCCTGGTGGATCCCGATGCGCTGGTGCGTTTCGACGTCACGCATGCCGACCGCGCGAGGTTGGCCGCGCGGCTCACCGAACTACTTGGCGAGCCGGACGCGGACGGATGGGCGCCGGTCGGCGTGATCTCCCTGCTGGCGCTCGCCGCGACGAACACGGGCGACCTGTCCGGGATGGATGGCGGCGATCTGCCCGAGGCGGATAGTAGCGATCTGTCCGGGATGGCGTTGACGGCCGCGCTCGTGCAGGCGTTGGGCGACGCCGGCGTGCACGCGCCGCTGTGGTGTCTCACCCGAGGCGCGGTGTCCGTGGGCCGCTCCGATTCGCCGCCGAACCCGGGACAGGCCGCCGTGTGGGGCCTTGGCCGGGTGGCCGCGCTGGAGCAGCCGCGGCGCTGGGGCGGCATGATCGACCTGCCGGAGACGATCGACCAGCGAGCCGTCGCCCGGCTGGCCGCGACGCTGGCCGGCGGACCTGACGGAGAGAGCGAGATCGCCTTGCGCGCCTCCGGAGTGTTCGGCCGTCGGCTCGTCCCGGCCCCGGCAGGGGATGCCGGCCGGATCTGGCGGCCACGCGGTACGGTGCTGGTCGCCGGGGACACGGGAATCGCCGGCGAGCGCATCGCGCGATGGCTGGTCAACGCGGGCGCCGAGCGGGTGGTGCTGGCCGGGCGTCCTGACTCGGTGGGGCCCGCGGATACGGATTCCGTGCTGGCCGGCCACCCCGGCTTGGCGGAACACGCGGACACGGATTCCCGCGTGACCATCAGGCACTGCGACCCGGCGGATCGGGAGGCTATGGCCGCACTGCTCGTGGAGTACCCGCCGGACGCGGTCATTTACGCCGACGAACCACCGGCCGCCGCCCCCTTGGACGGAACCGAGCCTGCGGACCTGGCCGCGGCCGCCGTGGCGCACGTCGCGGGCGCGGCGAACCTCAACTCCCTGCTGGCGGACTGGGAACTGGACGCGTTCGTCGTGTTCTGCTCGCTGTCCGGCGTCTGGGGCGTCGCCGGCCGTGCGGTCGCGGCCGCCGCGGAGGAGGTCAGGAACGCGCTGGTCGAGGCGCGCCGCGCGCGAGGTGCAGCGGGGACGACCGTGTCCTGGTCGGCATGGGCGGCCAGCGGCGTGACCACCGATAAGGGAATGGACCTGCACCTGCGGCTGAACGGGCTGCCCGCCCTGGCGCCGGAGCTCGCGCTCAGCGCCCTGGGCCGGGTCGTCGCGAGCGGAGAGAGCGCGGTGACGGTCGCCGACGTGGCCTGGGACCTGTTCACCCCGGCCTTCCTCGCGCTGCGCCCGACCCCGCTGCTGGACGAGCTGCCGCAGGCCAAGCAGGCGATGGCGGCGGACGGCGGCACCCGCGACGGCGAGCCCGCGCTCCGGGAACGTCTGCTCGGGCTGCCCGCCGCTGAGCGCACCGGGCTCGTCCTCGACCTGGTGACGACCAGGGCGGCCGCGGTTCTCGGGCACGCGGACGGCGGCGCGATCGAGGCCAGCCGGGCCTTCCGGGACTTCGGGTTCGACTCGCTCACCGCGGTCGACCTGCGCAACCAGCTCAAGGCCGCGACCGGGCTCGCCCTGCCGGCCACGCTCGTCTTCGACCATCCGACCCCGGAGGAACTCGCCAAACACCTGGTGGGACAGCTGCTCGGCGAGGAGGGCCCGCGCGAGGAGAGCGGGGCGGTGCCGGCTGTGCGCTCCGACGACCCGATCGTCATCGTCGGCATGAGCTGCCGGTATCCGGGCGGCGTACGCTCGCCGGAGGACCTGTGGCGGCTGGTCGGCGACGGGGTGGACGCGATCGGCCCGTTCCCCGTGGACCGGCACTGGGATCTCGCCGTCCTGTCCGGCGGCGGCTCTGACGGGCGCGGCCGCAGCGCGGCGGCCGGAGGCGGGTTCCTCTACGACGTCGCCGACTTCGACCCCGGCTTCTTCGGCATCTCGCCCCGCGAGGCGATGGTGATGGACCCGCAGCAGCGGCTGGTCCTCGAGGCGGCCTGGGAGGCGCTCGAACGCGCCGGTGTCGACCCGGCCGGCCTGCGGGGCGGCGACGTGGGCGTCTACGTCGGCGCCACCAGCGGCGACTACCAACCGCCCCGCGACCATCCGGGCCACGCGCAGACGGCGCAGGCGGCCAGCGTGATCTCCGGCCGGCTGTCCTACGCCTTCGGCCTGGTGGGGCCGGCGGTGACCGTGGACACCGCCTGCTCCTCGTCGCTGGTGGCGTTGCATCTGGCGGCCCAGGCGCTGCGGTCCGGTGAGTGCTCGCTGGCCCTCGCGGGCGGGGTCACCGTGATGTCCACCCCGGTGGGGTTCGTCGAGTTCGGTGAGCTGGGGGCGCTGTCCCAGGACGGCCGGTGCAAGGCGTTCTCCGACGCCGCCGACGGCACGGGCTGGGCGGAGGGCGTCGGCATGCTCGTGGTCGAACGGCTGTCGGACGCCCGGCGCAACGGCCATCGCGTGCTCGCGATCCTGCGCGGTTCCGCCGTCAACCAGGACGGCGCGTCCAACGGATTCACCGCGCCGAGCGGTCCCTCGCAGCGCCGGGTGATCCACCGTGCCCTCGCCGCCGCCGGTCTCGCCCCCTCGGACGTGGACGTGGTGGAGGCGCACGGCACGGGTACGAAGCTGGGCGACCCGATCGAGGCCCAGGCCCTGCTGGAGACGTACGGCCAGAACCGCGAGCGACCGGTGCTGCTCGGGTCGGTCAAGTCCAACATCGGACACACGCAGGCGGCGGCGGGAGTCGCCGGAGTGATCAAGATGGTGATGGCGATCAGGCACGGTGTCGCGCCGAAGACGCTGCACGCGCACGAACCGTCGTCGCATGTGGACTGGTCGGCCGGCGCGGTGGAGCTGCTGACCGAGGCCAGGCCGTGGCCGGACGCCGGCCGCCCGCGCCGGGCCGGGATCTCGTCCTTCGGAGCCACCGGCACGAACTCCCATGTGATCATCGAGGCGGCACATCCCGCCGAACCGGTCGCCGTACCGCTGGCATCGGGTCCGGGCCTCCTGCCGGTCCCGCTGTCGGCCAATACCCCGGACGCGGTGCGGGCGCAGGCGCGACGCCTGCTCGACCATCTCGCCGAGCACCCCGATGCCGGCCTGGCCGATCTCGCGTTCGCCCTGGCCACCACCCGGTCGAGCTTCCGGCAGCGGCTCGCCGTACTGGCCGGGAGCCGCGCGGAGCTGGTGGACGGCCTGACCGCGGCGGCGGACGGCAGCCCGGCGCCCCACGTGATCGAGGGCCGGGCGGGACGACCGGGCAAGACGGCGTTCCTGTTCACCGGCCAGGGCGCCCAGCGGGTCGGGATGGGCCGCGAGCTCTACGACCGGTTCCCGGTTTTCGCCGACGCGCTCGACGCCGTGCTGGCACATCTGGACGTGCGGCTGGACCGGCCGCTGCGGGAGATCTTGTTCGCCTCGGCGGACGCGCCCGAGGCCGGGCTGCTCGACCAGACCGGATGGACCCAGCCGGCGCTGTTCGCCGTCGAGGTGGCCCTGTTCCGCCTGCTCGAGTCCTGGCATCTCACCCCTGACGTGCTGATCGGGCACTCGGTCGGCGAGCTGGCCGCGGCGCACGTCGCGGGTGTGCTGTCACTCGAAGACGCCTGTGCGCTGGTGGCGGCCCGGGGCGCGCTCATGCAACGGCTCCCCGCCGGTGGCGCGATGGTCGCCGTCCAGGCCGCCGAGGAGGAGGTCGCGGGACTCCTGGCCGGGCGCGAGCACGAGGTCTCCCTCGCCGCGGTCAACGGCCCGGAGTCGGTGGTGATCGCGGGAGTCGAGCCCGCGGTGCTCGACGTGGCGGGCGCGCTGGCGGAGCGGGGCCACAAGACCCGGCGGCTAAGGGTGTCGCATGCGTTCCATTCGCCGTTGATGGATCCGATGCTGGAGGACTTCCGGGTGGTCGCCGAACGGCTCGCCTACGCGCCGCCGCGCATCCCCGTGATCTCGAACGTGACCGGCGCACTCGCCACGGATGAGCTGTGCTCGCCCGGCTACTGGGTGGAGCACGTGCGCAGGACCGTCCGGTTCGCCGACGGGATCCGCTCGGCGCACGAGGCCGGGGTGACCCGCTACGTCGAGATCGGCCCCGACGGCACGCTGACCGCGATGGCCGGCGACGCACTCCCCCCGGAGGCCGAGGTCGAGTTGACCCCCCTGCTGCGCAGGCACCGCGACGAGCACGAGGCGCTCGTCACGGCACTCGCCCAGCTGCACGTGCACGGGATGAGCCCGGACTGGACCGCCGTCTTCGCCGGCACCGGTGCCAGGCCCGTGGACCTGCCGACGTACGCGTTCCAGCACGAGCGTTTCTGGCCCGCGCCGGCGCTGTCGTCGTGGCACGGCGAGGGGGCACCAAGGTCCGCCATCGACGGCTGGCGGTACCGGATCGCCTGGCAGCCCCTCGCCGACGCGGAGACGCCCGGCCGGACCGCGGCGACCGGCCCCTGGCTGGTCGTGCTTCCCGAGGAACAGGCGGCGGACGCCTGGACGGACGCGGTGATCGGAGCCCTGGGCGCGGACGTCGTACGCCTGGAGCTGCCCGGCCTCACCGGGATGCCCGAAGACCGGGCCGCCCTGGCCGAGCGCCTGCGCGCACACGCCGCGGCCGCGCCGTACCGCGGAGTGGTGTCGCTGCTGGCTCTGCGGGAATCCTCTGCTGACGCGGGAGTGCCCACCGGGCTCGTCCTGACGACGCTCCTCCTCCAGGCGCTGGGCGATGCCGGTGTCGACGCGCCGCTGTGGTGCCTCACCCGAGGCGCGGTCGCGGCCGGTCCCGGCGATGTGCTGGGCAGCCCCGCGCAGGCCGCCGTCTGGGGCCTCGGCCGGGTTGCCGCGCTGGAGCAGCCGCAGCGGTGGGGCGGCCTGATCGATCTGCCAGACAGCGTCGATCGTGGCGCGGTGCGACGGTTGGCGAGTGTGCTGTCCGGGGTGTCAGGTGAGGATCAGGTCGCCATCCGGCCTTCTGGCGCCTACGTCCGGCGGCTCGTGCAGGGTCTTCCCGGCCGGACCGGCGAGTGGGAGCCGCGGGGGACCGTACTGATCACCGGTGGCACCGGTGCGCTTGGCGGGCACCTGGCCCGCTGGCTGGCCGGGAACGGCGCCGAGCACCTGCTGCTGGTCAGCCGGCGGGGGATGGACGCCGACGGCGCCGCCGAGTTGCGGGACGAGCTGGCAGGGCTGGGAGCCCAGGTGACCGTGGCCGCATGTGACGCGGCCGACCGGGGCGCGCTGGCCGCCGTGCTGGCCGGCATTCCGGCGGAGTTCCCGCTCACCGCGGTGGTGCACGCCGCGGGCGTGCTCGACGACGGCGTGGTGGACGGTCTGACCCACGAGCGGTTCGAGACGGTGTTCCGCGCCAAGGTGAGTTCGGCGGTGGTGCTGGACGAGCTGACCCAGGATCTGGATCTGCCGGTGTTCGTGCTGTTCTCGTCCGCCGCCGGCACGCTCGGCAGTCTGGGCCAGGGCAACTACGCCGCCGCCAACGCGGTGCTTGACGCGCTGGCCGAGCGGCGGCGCGAGCGCGGGCTCGCGGCCACCTCGGTGGCGTGGGGCGCCTGGGCCGGCGGCGGCATGGCGGACGTGGCCGCGGCGCAGGAGGCGTCCCGGCGCATGGGCGTGCGGCCGATGGACCCCGCGCTGGCCGTCTCCGCCCTGAGCGGCCTCGTCGCGGGCGGCGAACCGGTCGGGGTGGTCGCCGACATCGATCACGAGAGGTTCGTCCGGTCGTACACCGCGGGCCGGCCCAGCCGGTTGCTGCGTGAGATGCCGCATTACCGGGAGCTGAACGGCTTGGTGAACGAGCAGCCGGTGTCCGCACTGCGGGACAGGCTGGCCGGTCTGCCCGGCACCGAACGGCCTGGCGTGGTGCTCGACCTGCTGGGCGACCAGATCGCGATGGTCCTCGGGCATGCCTCCCGGCGGGCGATCGGCGCCGACCAGGCGTTCCGGGACCTCGGGTTCGACTCGCTCAGCGCGATCGAGCTGCGCAACCGGCTCATGGCGGCGACGGCGCTGAAGCTGCCACCCACGCTCGTCTTCGACTACCCGACTCCCGAGGCCCTCGCCGGTCACCTGATCGCCCAACTGGTGCCGGAGACGGCCGGGATCTCGGGTGTCGACGAGGAGGAGGCGCGGGTCCGGGCGCTGTTCGCGTCGCTGTCCATGGCCCGGCTGCGGGAGATCGGTGTGCTGGACGCGCTGCTGCACCTGACCGATGACCCTGCGACGGCGACCAGCGAGGAGGACGCCAGCGACGCGCTCGATTCGATGGGACTTGAGGAACTGGTGCGCGCGGCCCTCGACGGCGACCGATAGGTGGGGTCCGGCATAAGCTCTTGCGACTTTTAATCCGTAGGTTCAGGGTTCGAATCTCTGGCGCCCCACCACCTTTGCTCCCATTTGACCTGCCATTTCTCCTGGTTTGGGGCCTCGTCGGACAGAAGTCCGCACCATTGCTCCTCCACAATTAGGCTTTAAGTACGACTACGTCGATGCGGTCAATGAATTCTCTGACGCGGTTGTCAATTGCGATTTGGTGCATGACCTATGGCGTCTGCATGGCACCCAGGCGCGCGATCTCAAGCTGTCGCATCGCAGCGACCTCACTGATCTCCACCGATGCAAGGAGGCGGGTCCGCGACTCGGGGGAGAGTACGGACTGGCCAAGTGTGGATGACTTTACGATCTCCATGAGTTCTGCTGCTTGTCCGCCAGGCAGTCCATTCAAGAACCTGGGATGGGCAAGAGATTCGCGTGCCCCGTTCGCGCCGCCAACCCCGGTAGCCGTGGACATCAGTCGGTCAATGACGGGGGCAGGGTCGTCACCGTCGGGTAGGAGATCAAGGACCGTGAGCCCCAGATGGGTGTTGAACATCACGAGCGCCGGATTATGTTCGACCGCGAGGTACTCGGTTACCATCTGCTGGGCCGTGAAACCGGTCGGCTGGCCGTCAATGCGGAGGCACAAGACGGCCAGGCATGAGCTCACAGCGAGTTCCCACTGCTCGGTGAGAGAGCTGTTGCGCAGCAACGCGAGTCCCGCAGAAGGCGCGCCAGCCATGCAATGGGAAATCACGGCAACCTGTCGTCGTAAACAACCACGTAGCTCACGGTGAGTGATGGCGGCGGGCATGCGCTATCGCCGGGTGCCGTGCGAGGCGGACCCGGGACGGCGACGGGTGTCAGGGGACGGCGGTGGGCATGGGTGGCCGCCACG
>NZ_JBDPLV010000074.1:0-50573 GCF_039871605.1 Acrocarpospora sp. B8E8
GCCACCCAGCTCATCGACCACGTGCTGGCCTGGTCGCGGTTCCGGATGGTTCACCAGACCCGGGCGCTGATCAGCCACTACCGGCGACGCGGCGACCCGCTTCCTACTCATCTACGGATGTAGTACCAGGCGGGGGATCCGGTTACGGTTGTCTCTCCCTTTGTTGGGAGTTCGGCTACCCGTCGAGACAGCACGAGACAATTTAACTCCCGCGAAGCCCGGAGAAAAGGTCGTCCTCGTGGTCGGGCGCGGTCACCTTCGACCACTGCCGGATGTAGGCCTCACCTGCGAACATGCGCCGCTGGATGTCGTCGGGAATGTTCAGCATGAATTCGCTGTCGCCCTGGCTGGCGTGGGCGACCATCGCCTTGATCTTTCGTTCGAAATAGTCGGAGACGTCCAGCACGCTGGTGATCTGGTCGTCGGGATCGGTGAACTCCTCCAGATCCCACCCTTCGGTGTCCATTCCGGACTCGGTCATGTACGCGACCATGTCGGCCATCCAGCTGCGCGGCGTGCCCGTGTAATAGAACTTGTCCGGAATACCGGTCGCCTCGACGGCGGCTACCGCGATCCGGTGTGCCTGAATGTGATCCGGGTGGCCGTACCCGCCCTTTTCGTTGTACGTCACGACGACCTGGGGCCGATACCGCCGGATCAGGTCGCTCAACTTCTCCGCGGCGACATCGACGGGGATGTTGGCGAACGCGGCGGCGTGCTCGTTGCCGTCCCAGCCGTCCATGCCCGAGTCGCGGAACCCTAGCGGTTCGACATGCCTGATTCCGAGATGCGCCGCCGACTCGCGCAACTCGGCCAGCCGCACCTTGGCGACCGCGTCGTCGTCATGCCCGGGCTCGCCGGGTTTCACGCCGCCGGGGCCGTCTCCCTGCTCGCCGTTGGTGCAGGTCACGAGGACGGTGCGGATGCCTTCGTCGGCGTAGCGAGCCAGCATTCCCCCGGTGCCCATCACTTCATCGTCAGGATGCGCGTGCACAGCCATGACGGTGAGCTCTTTTTCGTTGAGCTCTCGATCCATGAAACGACTCCCGTAGTTTGTCCGATCCCCCTCAGGGATTATCGAACACCGGGGCGATGCCTGTGATTCCGTACAGAATCGTGCCGCCCGAGGGGATTCCTCGGGCGGCACGGGTGTTTACCAGGGGGACGGGGCCGGGGGAGTGACGACCGGCGGGCGGTCGTCGCAGGTGATGGTGTTGGGGAGTTCCCAGGGGGCCATCCAGGGGCCGGTGGTGCCGCCGCCGTCGTTGCCGCCCAGATCGGTTATCGAGAACTCGGAGCCGGTCGGCGGGAAGTTGAAGGAGCCGCAGTTG
Organism: Acrocarpospora sp. B8E8; assembly: GCF_039871605.1. Lineage (NCBI taxonomy): Bacteria > Bacillati > Actinomycetota > Actinomycetes > Streptosporangiales > Streptosporangiaceae > Acrocarpospora > Acrocarpospora sp. B8E8. The sequence continues at coordinate 1,332 of NZ_JBDPLV010000074.1, forward strand.
TTGATGCCCACGGCGCCGACGTTACGGGCGTCCACGTTCTCGAAGGTGGCTGAACCCTTCACCCGGGCGCTGACCACGGAGGTGCCGGTGCCGTCCACGCGGATGTCCTTGAAGTGCACGTTGGTGATCGAGTAGAGGTCCTTCACGCCCCACTCGCTGACCAGCATGATCGCGTTGTAGCCGTTGTCCAGGAAGTGGTTGCCGACGACCTGGATGTTGGCGTCGATGCTCTTCTCCAGGGCGTAGAACCAGATCGCGCCCAGGCCGATGTTCCAGTTCAGCTCGTACGTCCCGGCTCGGACCGTGGTGTTGTCAGTGATCCACATGTTCCCGGTGAAGGCTTCGGCGCCGAAGCGGGAGCCGACCTGGATGCCGCTGCCCTCGCGGATCGGGTCCGCGACCAGGTTGCCCGAAATCGTGTTGTCCTTGCCGCCGTAGATGGCGATGCCGTTGGCCAGGACCGGGGTCTGGACGGTGTTGCGGTCGAAGGTGTTGTTGGCGTTGACGGTCTTCTCCGACCACATGGCCAGGCCGTCGTCGCCGGTGTTGCGGACGAAGTTGTTCGACACCCGCGAGTTGGTGACGCCGATGTGGAAGTTGAGGGCGTCCGCGATCTGGTCGACGATGATGTTGTTGGTGACCTTGACGTTGCTCATCGGCCCGTCGAACCAGAGGCCGACCTTGGTGTGCCGGATGTAGAGCCCGTCGATGGTCGAGTCGCTCATCGCCCCGCCGATGCCGTTCACCTGGTCGGTGTCGATGCGCTCGCGCACGTCACCCTCGATGGTGAACCCGGACAGGTGCACATTGCTGCTGCCGCCGTCCGCCGCGTCCTTACCGTAGAAACCCACACCGGTGTGTACGGAACCATCCGGAGCCGGCGGATTGAGCGCGACTTCCTTGCCCTTGATGATGGTGTACCAGTTCCCGGCCCCTTCGATCGTCACGTTGTCGACGATGATGTGGCGGTTCACCTGGTAGACGCCCGGCGGCACGTACACCTTGAGGTGGCTGCGCTTCGCGAACGCGATCGCCTTGTCGAACGCGTCCGCCGAGTCGCGCCGGCCGAGCGGGTCGGCGCCGAACAGCAGCACGTTGGCGGCCAGCACGCGCACGTGCGGCGCGCCCACGAGCTCGGAGTCGAGCAGGTCGATGACCGTCCAGGCGGCGTTGCTCCCGGCCGGCACGGTCAGCCGCACCTTGTCTCCCGCCTTGTACTTCTTGCCCAGCAGCAGGCGCTGCTCGTCGTAGAAGTGGCTCGGCCGGAACGGCTTGCTGATCACCGGCGCCGGGTTGGTGGCGTTGGGCACGCAGGCGCACTCGGTGATCCACCAGTCCGGGTGGAGCAGGTCCGCGTTCGGGTCGTTGGAGAACGGATACTGGTTGTAGAGCCACGCGTACTGCGAGGTCAGGGTCATGGCCTTACGGTCCTTGCCGTTGACCGTGACCTGCAGCGGCGCCGTGATACCGCCGCCGTTCGGCGCGTCCGGAATGCTGTAGCGCACGTTGATCGCGTTGGCCGCGCTCGGCAGCACGAACTCCACATGCTGCCCCGGCGTCAGCCGCACCGCCTTCCGCCCCGACGCCTCCGCCGGCAACGTGTACGCGCTGCGGTCCGGCCCGATGACCGTGCCATTGGTGGTGGCGTTCTCCGCCTCCTGCTCGGCGAAGGCCACACTGGCCCCCCGCCCCGCGACCAGCGCCGGATCGAGCGCCGCCCGCGTCACCACCGGCCCCACCACCCTCGCCTCCGCGACGGCCGCCCCACTGAGCACGGCCCCCAGCCCCAGCACAACCGCCACCACGACCGCCCCCGCGGCCCGTCGTAACGGCCTGCCAGCCCTCATCAACACACCGGTCCTGCTACGTGCCATCGTCTGCTCGTTTCTCTCGGGGGGTGAGCACCCTGCCGGCCTTCACGACGGAGAACACCACAGGGTGAGCCGACAGTAGGCCGCCCATACCCCGTTCCACAAGGTCCCTGCGAGATAGTTTCGCCCCTTTGCTACCGACCTGCAGTTCGGCACGCAGATTCTTGCGCCAGTCACCACAAGTCGTTGCAAGTTCTCGTAATACAGCCAAGAAACCACGCTGCCCGGCGCCCAGAAGTATCGTGCTGCTCACAGTCCTTCGCTGGATTGATCAGACAGATCGATCGAGCCGTCCGTTCACGGAAGATCTGCGAGCGGGATCATCACGGTCCAGCCGCTGGGACCTTGAGAGGCAGGTGTGATGGCCGGTTACCACACCCGCTGGACGCGCCCCGATGTGCAGGCGGACGACCCCGAACGCATCGCGATCCGGGAGGCACTCGCTTTCGGCAAGGCTCTGTACGATCGGCGGACCGACCTCGGCTTGACGGTCGCCCAACTCGCGGCACGGGCGAACATGCCCGAGGACGAGATCGAGTGCATCGAAGAGGGCGGGACCGAACCCACTGTGGCCCTGCTACGGCACCTGGCGGCCGCCCTCGACGCGGATGTTCGACTCACCCCGGGCCGCGACGTGGGCTCCCTGTGGTTCGAAGCCCACGCGGCGTGATGTCGAAGGTGTAGCGAACGCGCTCCGCCAAGCCGCTTCCGCCGCGATCGGCACCAGCCTCGGTGTCAGCGGGCGGATGCTTTTGCTACCTGGACCGCGGTCCGGTGGATTGAGAATCAGCTGAGGCCACTGGTGCCGCGGGTGTCTGTGGCGCCGTCGTCGCGCGGGGAGATCTGGGATGATGGGGCGACGGAGTCGGTGGCCGGGCGGAGCGGGGAGGTGGCTTGATGACCTACAGTCCGAAGCTTGCTGCGGCATTGTCGGGAGCCACGCTTCGGCAGCTGGCGCACTGGCGCAAGGCCGTTCCTGGGCGTGAGGCGGTTCTTGTTCCTGAGGTGTCTGGTGAGCGGCCCATCCTGTATTCGTTTCGGGATGTCGTGGCCCTGCGCACCTGCGTGAAGCTTCGGAATGACGCGTCGCTGCAGAAGATCAGGCGTGCTCTGGACACGCTCCGGGGGGATCTGCGGGAGGCCGATCACCTCTCCTCGTACAAGCTGGTCGCGGACGAGAGCACCATCTACCTGGCGGAACCCGACCAGGCGGTTGATCTTGTACGGCGGCGTGCCCACGTGGTGCTGCATGAGATGGTCGATGTTCTGCGGCCGTTCTATCGGGACGGTCGCCATATTCCTGACCTGTTGCGTCCCCGCGAGCACGTCAGCGTCGACCCGGCCGTGCGTGGCGGGATGCCGGTCATCCAGGGCACTCGGGTGCCCTATGACGAGGTCGCGGCGTTACTGCGGGACGGGGTCCCGGCCGAGAAGATCTCTGACTACTTCCCGAGCGTGACGGCGATGGCGGCGCGCAGCGCAGTCGATTTCGCCGATTATGTCGACAGCTACGATCCTCCCAGGGAGCCGCGTGAGGCTGCTGCTGGATGAGAACGTTCCGCGGCCGCTCCATAAAGTCCTCGCGACGTTCATTCTCACCCACGAGATCGTTCATTTGCTCGACCTTCAGGGCTGGTCGGGAACCCGCGACGAAAGCCTTTATCCCCGGGCGGCGGAAGAGGGATTCGACGTTGTGGTGACCAATGATGGGCGGCAGATGGAGCGCCCTCGCGAAGTCGCGGCCATCGCGTCGTCCGGGCTGCATCGCATCGAATACCCGCATAAGCATCAAGGGCTCGTGGGCATGGGCGTCGCGATCGCGACGGTCGCCGCAGCGCTTCCTGCCGCGTTGTTGTTATTGGAAGAGGCGGAATCGCAGCGCCTGATAACTCTGCGTGCCGTCGATCCCACATCGTCCAGTCGCTTGCGTGTGGTGGACCCGGGGGCGGTTCCGCCGAAGCATTGGCCGGTCAGGCCTTCCAGTTGAGGAAGGCTTCGCCGGCGGAGATGGTGGCGAACCAGAGGGCGATGGAGAGGAAGGGGATGAGGAGGCCCCAGGGGGAGTTTTGGCGGACGGACCAGATGGCGGTGGCTAGGAGGGCGAGCCAGGCGAGGAGGAGGGTGGTGATGGCCCAGGTGGGGGCTAGGAGGCCGCTGGCGCCGTAGAAGGGGAGGGTGCAGAGTTGGCCGATGAGGCCTAGCCAGCTGGCGATGCGGGCGGCGTTTTTGGAAACGGTGGGCATCTCGGCTCGTCCCGTCGGCGAGGGTGTCTGGGGGAGATCCTCCCGCGTATCCGTCGCGGGCGCTACGGGGCCGCCGGGCCAGGATCGGGGTGGCACGCGGGAAAGTTGCGCGCACCCATGCTGTCAGCGACGTTTACAGATTCTGTCAATAATTCCGTTTATACTCCGGAATTACCAGCGGAATCGACCTGAGGTCGTGGTACGTGAATCCTCTCGACACTCCCGTCACCCGAATGGTGCTCCAGTATGACGGTTCCGCGGTGCGGCTCCTCCAGGCACTGGTCACCGAGCCATTACGTCCCAGGACCACGAAACACGGCAAACAGCCTGCGGCCGTGCTCATCCCCCGTGACCTTCGCGAACGTCTTGGGATTCCGGAAGGGGAGCTCCTGACCGCGCGGCAGTCTCGGCTGGAACGTGCCGACGGTTCGGCTGCGGTGGTCGTCGCGTACGTGGATCTGAATGGCGAAGCGGGCTCGCGTCGCGACCAGCATGAGGTGCTTCGGGTCGGTACTCGCCGTTGGTATTGGGGGGAACCCGGCGGAATTCACCGGATCTCCGCTTGGCGCGAGATTCTCACCACGACCAATGGCATCGCGGCTCGCTACACCCGCGAGATCTTCCATCCGGACATCGTCCCGGTGATCACGCCGAGCCGGGAGCGTGCGTCGGTGCGGGCCGAGTTCGCGCCTCCGGTCGTACGGCGTCGGCTCACGGTCACGCCACGAGCCCGGCGGAGTGGCGAGCCTGTGGTGTGACTAGGTGAGGTTGGTGCCTGAGGTTGGGTCGAAGATGTGGAGCGCGGCCGGGTCGTACCAGATGGTGGCGAGTTCGCCCTCGCGGACGGGGGATTTGGGGTCTAGGCGGGCGACCACCTGGGTGGCGGCGGTGAAGGTGGTGGCGCCGGATTCGAAGGTGAAGTACGCGAGCTTTTCCGCGCCCATGGATTCGATGATGTCGACGGTGCCGGTGAACCAGGCGCCGTGTCTGATTCGGGTGTCCTGGAAGAGTTCGGGGCGGATGCCGACGATGACCTCGCGGGGGAGCCGGCGCGGGCCGGAGCCGTACGGGATGGTGCCGATGATCGTGTGGAGGCCGTCGGGGTGGACCTCGGCGGGGAGGAAGTTCATCGAGGGGGAGCCGATGAAGCCCGCGACGAACTGGTTGGCGGGGTGGTCGTAGAGGTCCTGGGGGGTGCCGACCTGCTGGACGACGCCGGATTGCATGATCACGATGCGGTCGCCGAGGGTCATCGCCTCGGTCTGGTCGTGGGTGACGTAGACGGTGGTGGTGCCGAGGCGTTTCTGCAGGCGGGAAATGGAGGTGCGCATCTGTACGCGGAGTTTGGCGTCCAGGTTGGACAGGGGTTCGTCCATCAAGAACGCCTTCGGGTCGCGGACGATGGCCCGGCCCATGGCGACGCGCTGGCGCTGGCCGCCGGAGAGGTTGGCGGGTTTTCGGTCCAGCAAGGGGGTCAGGTCGAGGAGGTCCGCGGCGTGGTGGACTTTCGCCGCGATTTCGGGTTTGGGCATCTTGGCCAGTGTGAGGGGAAACGCCATGTTCTCCCGTACGGTCATGTGGGGGTAGAGGGCGTAGGACTGGAAGACCATGGCGATGTCCCGGTCGCGGGGGGCGCGTTCGTTGACGCGTTCGCCGTCGATGCGGAGTTCGCCGGAGGTGATCTCCTCCAGACCGGCGATCATGTTCAGCGTGGTCGACTTGCCGCAGCCGGACGGGCCGACCAGGATGACGAACTCGCGGTCGGCGATGGTCAGATTGATGTCGTGCACTGCCGTGGTGCCGTCAGGGAAACGTTTGCTCACGCCGTCGAACACGATCTCAGCCATCGTTCATCCCTTCACCGCGCCGGAGGTCAGGCCGGCCACGATCCGGCGCTGGAAGAACAGCACGAAGATCACGATCGGTATCGTGATGACCACCGCCGCGGCCGCGATCGACCCCGTCGGGTCCTCGAACTGGGAGCTCCCGGTGAAGAACGAGATCGTCGCGGGGGCGGTTCTGGCCGCCGAGGAGGAGGTGAGCGAGATCGCGAACAGGAAGTCGTTCCAGCAGAAGATGAACGCCAGGATCGCCGTGGTGACCATGCCGGGCACGGCGAGCGGCACGATGACCTTCCAGAACGCCTGGAACGGGGTGGCGCCGTCCATCGTGGCGGCGCGTTCCAGCTCGGTGGGAATCTCCTTGAAGAACGCGGACAGGGTGTAGATGGTCAGCGGTAGGGCGAAGGTGATGTACGGCAGGATCAGGCCCGGCCAGGTGTTGAAGAGGCCGAGTGAGCGCTCGATCTGGAACAGCGGGGTGACCAGCGAGATCTGCGGGAACATCGCGATCAGCAGGGAGAAGCCGATCAGCAGGCGTTTGCCGGGGAAGGTCAGGCGGGCGATGGCGTACGCGGCCATGGTGCCGAACACCATTGCCACGAATGTCGCAATCAGTCCGATTCCGATGGAGTTGATCAGTCCGCGGATGAAGTCGTCGTTGCGGAAGATGCCGGTGTAGTTGTTCAACGTCCATTTGGTCGGCAGCAGCGAGCCGTCGGTGATCGTGCTCGGATCCTTGAACGACAACGACACGATCCACAACACCGGAATCAACGCATACACAACCACCAGTACGTCGATAAATCCCCATTTAAGTTTCATCGCGGTTCGCTTCCGGGGGCGGCGGCGCCGAACACCCTGATGAAGACGAACGCGATGATCGCCACACTTATCAGGATTAGTACGGACATGGTCGAGCCGATGCCCAGATTGAGCCCGCCGATCAGATTGTGGTACGCGATGATGGACACGGAACTGGTGTTCTGCGCGCCGTTGGTCAGCACGTAGATGTTGTCAAATATCCGGAACGCGTCCAACGTCCGGAACAGCAGCGCCACCAGGATCGCTGGCTTCATCAACGGCAGGACGATCTTTGTGAACCGCTGCCACCGATTCGCCCCATCCATCGAGGCCGCCCGCAGCAACTCCTCCGGCACCAGCGCCAGCCCGGTCATCAGCAACAACGCCATGAACGGCGTCGTCTTCCACACCTCGGCCAGAATGATGATCGCGATCGAGGGTCCCTGCTGGGTCAGCGGCGCAGTGCCCTCCGGCAGCAGATTCGCCAGCCACCCCGTGCCCGGCGTCCACGCATATTTCCACCCATAAGCCGCCGCGACCGTCACGATCCCGTACGGAATGAGCACCACCGTCCGCACCAGCCCCCGCCCGACAACCGTGCGATACATGGCCAATGCCACCAGCATCCCGAGCACCAACTCGATCACCACGCTCACCACGGTGATCAGCAACGTCACCCCGAACGCCGTCCACCAGTACGCATTGCTCAGCACGGTCGCGTAGTTCGCCAGCCCGATCCACTCCTGATCCTCAGGAAACCGCAGATCAGCCCGCCGCAACGACAGCAGGAACGAGTAGAGAATCGGCCACCCGGTAACCGCGATCATGACAATCATCGCCGGCGCACACAACCACAGCGCCAGCCGCCGCTCGCCCCGACCACCTTCACCGATCACGGCAACACACCTATGCCGCGTTCGGCCGAGATGTCGTTGCGGGGCAGCAGACTTTTGCTGTGCCCTGCCAGGCTCCCCTCGTCGATCATGGCAACACGCCCTTGCTCTGCAACGCGTCCCCCACCTGCCGCCGCAGTTCCGCCAGCGTCACCGGCGGATCGATCCCCGCGGGCGGCGACAGCACCGCCGAGATCACCGTCGACACGTTCTGATAGACAGGCGTTTTCGGGCGCGGCGCCGCCGTCTTCAACGCGTCCAGAATGGCCTGCCGCATCGGATAGACCTGGGCCATCTCCGGCTCGTCGTACACCGCCTCGATCGTCGGCGGCAACCCGTCCTTGATCGCCGCGATCCGTTGGCTCTCCGCGTCCCGCAAACACAGAGCCGCTTCAAACGCCTCCCGCGGATGCCCCGAATACCGACTTATCGCGAAATTGGCCCCACCCAGCGGCGACCGCCCCGGCCCGTCGATTCCCGGATACGCCGCCCACTTGAAATATGGCAATATATCCGGCCGATTCGCCTTCATCGAGGCGTACGCATAAGGCCAGTTCACCTCAAAAGCCGCCCGCCCACCCTCCACCGCCAACCGCGCCTCATCCTCATGCGTATTCGGCAACGACGGATCAGCCGCCTTCGATCTCGCGTACTCCCGTATAACCCCCAACGCCCGCAAAGCGGGCGGCCCCAACGCGACCGCATCCCCGCTAGGCGTGAGAATCGAACCCCCCGCCGACGCCACCACACTGTTGAACCAGACGGCCAGCCCTTCATACTGAGCGCCCGGAACCTCCCCATAAGCGGGCTTCCCCTCGGCCGCCAGCCGCCCGGCCGCATCCATGATCCCCTGCCACGTCACCGGCGCAGCCGCCACCAAATCCGACCGGTACCACAACAACTGCACGTTCGTGTTGTACGGCGCCGCATACAACTTTCCCCGCCAGATCGCCGTATCCAACGGCATCGCCAGCGTCCCCGCCCGCGCCCGCTCCGCGTAACTCCCCGTCCACTCCCGAATCCACCCCGCCTCGGCCAATTCCGCGGTCCACGTGACATCCAGCCCGAGCACATCCAGCCCCGGATCCCCGGCCGCCAGCCGCCGCACCAGCTGCTCCCGCTGCCCGTCGGCATCCCGCGGCAACACGTTGACGACGATCCGATACCGCCCCCCGGCCAGCCGGTTGCACCGATCGGCGATCGACTGAATGTTCTGCTGCGGCGCGTTGTACAGGTTGACCTGCGCGATCCCGCCCTCCGAGGACCCACACCCCGCCACGGCGCCCGCCAGCAGCGCGACCGCGACCGTCCTGATCATGCGGGAGGCGTACCCGCAACGCCATCTCGCGGACGCCCGCAAACCCTAAAGAGACCCCCGCCGACAGTTCCAGCAGTGTTGACAAAAATAGTTGTCGGTGAGAGGCTCAAGCCAACCAAGGAGGCAGAAATGCGAAAGATCGTTTCCGGATTCTTCATCTCGCTGGACGGCGTCGTGGAGTCCCCAGAGAAGTGGCACTTCCCCTACTTCAACGACGAGATGGGCGAGGTCATCGGCCGCGGCATGCAGTCGGCGGACGCCATGCTGATGGGCCGAAAGCTCTACGAGGAGTGGTCCGGATACTGGCCGAACAACCCCGACAACGACCCCTTCGGCGACTTCATCAACAACATCCAGAAATATGTCGTCTCCACCACGCTGGACAAAGCCGACTGGAACAACACCACCGTCCTCAACGGCGACTTCGTCGAGGAGATCACCAACCTCAAGTCCCAGCCCGGCCGGGACATCAACATCAGCGGCAGCCCCACCCTCGTGCGCTCGCTACTCACCCACGGCCTCCTGGACGAGCTCCAACTGCTCATCCACCCGATCATCGTCGGCACCGGCCAGCGCCTCTTCGACGGCCTCGACCAGATCCCCCTCAAGGTCGTCTCCTCGACCACCCTGCAGACCGGTGTCCTCTCCGTCCTGTACGCCCCCGCCGACAAATAACGCGATGGCGAGCGGACGACCCCAAAGCCGCCCGCTCACCCTCGCGACGTCAAGCCACCCGGGTCAGCCGCCACTGCTGGTTGCTCCCCGACGCGCAGGTCGCCTGGGAGAGCTGCACCGAGTCCGCCGTGGACGACCCGGACCCGCTCAGGCACAGGTCGCCCTGCCCGGCGGTGATCGTGAAGGCCCCATCGGCCGCGGCGACGAACCGCCCCTGCTGGCTGGCGCCCTTGTTACAGACCCGCTGGGCCAGCAGCCCCCGCTGGCCGTGGACGCATCCCGCCCTTGTCGCCATTCGCGGACGTGACCTGGCACGGACGGCCCGCTCAAGGACGAACTGACGTCCTGAACGTGCGCAGCCGCAGGCTGTTGGCCACCACGAGTCGCCATTCGCGGACGGACCTGGCATGACGGCCTGCTCAAGGACGGATTGACGTCCTGAACGTGCGCAGGCGCAGGCTGTTGGCCACTACGAATGCGGACGAGAGTGCCATCGCGGCTCCGGCGATCATCGGGTTGAGCAGGCCGAGGGCGGCCAGGGGCAGGGCGGCCACGTTGTAGGCGAACGCCCAGAACAGGTTGCCCTTGATCACGCGGAGGGTGCGCCGGGCCAGGCGGATGGCGTCGGCCGCCACCCGCAGGTCGCCCCGGACCAGGGTGAGGTCGGCGGCCTGGATGGCCGCGTCGGTGCCCGTGCCCATGGCCAGACCCAGGTCGGCCTGGGCCAGCGCCGCCGCGTCGTTGACGCCGTCGCCGACCATCGCCACGACCCGGCCCTGGGCCTGGAGCCGCTTGACCGCGTCCACCTTGTCGGCGGGCAGCACGTCGGCGATGACGTCTCCCTGATTTATCCCGACTTCGGCGGCAACTTCCCGGGCGGCGGCCTGGTTGTCGCCGGTGAGCAGGATCGGGGTCAGACCAAGCGCCCGCAGGTTCGACACCGCCTCGGCCGACGTCGGTTTCACGGTGTCCGCGACGGTGATCACCGCCCGCGCCTTCCCGTCCCATCCGACAGTCACCGCGGTACGGCCTGCGGCCTGGGCATCGGCCACCGCGACTTCAAGCTCGGGCGGCAGCGAACCCACCAGCTCAGGCCGTCCCACGAGAACGGAATGCCCGTCGACCACACCCCGGACACCGAGCCCTTCGAGGTTGGCGAAACCCTCGGGGCTGGGCAGGACGCGAAGGGTCGTCGCCCTGCTGGGTTCAGCGTCGATGGGCTTGCGCGGGGCGGGCAAGGAGGTGGCGATGGCCTTGCCTACTTCAGCGGGCAGAGAGGTCGCGTTGGCTTCGCCGATATCGGGGTGGGTGGGTAGCGCGCGCAAGGTGGCCGTGTTGGCCTTGCCGGCTTCCGGGCGGGCGGATTGGGCGGCCGTGTTGGTCTTTCCAAGGCCGGCCGGCAGGGCGCGGAAGGACGCCGTGATGGCCTTGGCGATGGGGTGTTCTGAGGCGTGTTCGAGGGCAGCCGCGAAGGAGAGGGCCTCGTCGCGGTTCTCGCCGGGGGCGGGAATGACGTCGATCAGGGTCATCTTGCCCTCGGTGACCGTGCCGGTCTTGTCCAGGACGATGGTGTCGACGGCGCGGGTGGACTCCAGGACTTCGGGGCCCTTGATGAGGATGCCCAGCTGCGCGCCCCGGCCGGTGCCGACCAGGAGGGCAGTCGGGGTGGCCAGGCCGAGCGCGCACGGGCAGGCGATGATCAGCACGGCCACGGCCGCGGTGAAGGCCGCCGCCGCGCCGCCGCCGGTGCCGAGCCAGAAGCCCAGTGTGGCGACCGCGAGGGCGATCACGATCGGCACGAAGACGCCGGAGATGCGGTCGGCCAGGCGCTGGACCTGGGCCTTTCCGGCTTGGGCGGCTTCGACGAGGGCGGCCATCTGGGCCAGCTTGGTGTCGGCGCCGACGCGGGTGGCGCGTACGACCAGGCGTCCTGAGGTGTTGAGGGTGGCTCCGGTGACCGGGTCGCCGGGGCCGACGTCGGCGGGGACGGGTTCGCCGGTGAGCATCGAGATGTCGACGGCGGAGCCGCCCTCCTCGACCACGCCGTCCGTGGCGATCTTCTCGCCTGGCCGTACCACGAAGAGGTCGCCGACGGCGAGCTGGTCGGTGGGGACGCGGATCTCCCGGCCGTCGCGGAGCACGGCGACGTCCTTGGCGCCCAGGTCGAGCAGGGCGCGCAGGGCCGAACCGGCGCGGCGTTTGGCGCGGGCTTCGAAGTAGCGGCCGGTCAGGATGAACGCGGTCACCCCGGCCGCGGCCTCCAGGTAGATGTTGGCCGACGCGTCGCCGCGTTCGATGACGAACGCGAACGGGTGGGTCATGCCGGGCATGCCCGCCGTGCCGAGGAACAGCGCCCAGATCGACCAGCCGAAGGCGGCCAGGGTGCCGAGCGAGACCAGCGTGTCCATGGTGGCCGCGCCATGCCGGAGGTTGGTCCAGGCGGCGCGGTGGAACGGCCATCCGCCGTAGGCGACGACCGGGGCCGCGAGGGTCAGCGAGAGCCACTGCCAATAGTCGAACTGGAGGGCCGGGATCATCGCCATCGCGATCACCGGGACCGACAGGACGATCGAGATGATCAGACGCTGCCGGAGCGGCGCCAAGTCGTCGGGCGCTTCCGGGGTTTTCGGGGCGGGCAGGCTGGCGTCGTATCCGGCTTTGCGGACCTCGTTGATCAGCGTTTCGGTGGGGACGCCGGGGGCGGCGTGGACGGTGGCCTTCTCGGTGGCGTAGTTGACCGTAGCCGAGACGCCGTCCAGCTTGTTGAGCTTACGTTCGATCCGGTTGGCGCAGGACGCGCAGGTCATGCCGGTGATCGAGAGCTCGATCGCCTGTCTGGCCCGCTCGTCGGTGATGATCGTCATCGTCTGCTCCTCCCTTAGTGCGCTTGGACGGTGAAGTCCGCGGTGCGGACGGTTCCGCCGTGCTGGAAATCGAGGAAGAGGCGGTAGCCGCCGGGGCTCGGCACCTCGGTGTGGAAGGTGATCGCCGGACCCGCGGTTTTCGTGGTTTCCGGGTGGACATGGAGGTAGGCGAGGTCACCGGCGCGAAGGGCGACCAGGTGTCCATACGCGCCGAGGTAGGGCTGGAGGTCGGCGACCGGTTTGCCGTCCTTGGTGACATTGACGGTGAGCATGCTCGCGGCACCGGGGACGAGGTCGCCGGCGAGGGTGACGGTGTAGCCGTCCACAGTGGCAGTGCGGCTCGTCGGGGGAGCGGGCTCGGGTGTGTACGCCCCGGGGGCGAACAAGTCCATGCCGAGGGTGATGTTCATGCCCGGGTTGGGGGTGAAGTCGGCGAACGCGCGATAGGTTCCGGCGGACGGGAGCTTCAGGGGGACCGACCAGACGCCGTCGTCGTTCAACTCCGGGTGCAGGTGCTGGAAGTGGCCGAGATCCCGCGAAACCACGATGAAGTGCAGATACTTCTCGTGTTCTATCTTGTACGCGGTGACGGGCCGCCCATCCGTTCCGACCACGGTGAACCGGAATGCGGTTTCCTGGCCGGGGGCGAGGGTCGTTTTCTCGGGAACGAGGGTGAACCCTCGCTCCGACACCTGCAGCCCACCCGGAACCTCGGCCACCTCACCAGACTCTTCGTGACCGGACATTTCGTGACCGGACCCTTCCTGACCACTGGCCGGTTGGGCCTCGGGGCCGTGGCCATGCCCCGCCGTTTGATCCGAAATTTCATGACTCGTCTGGGGCGTTTCGACGGGCGGTGGTCCGGCGAGAGCGCCAACCCCAAGCGCTCCGCCGAAGACCACAACCAGCCCGGAAACGTAGACCCCGAGCTTTACCGCGGTGTTCATGACGATCCAGTCACCGCGTACCCCGCCTCCTCGACGGCCCGCGAGACGGCCTCGGAGTCGACAGGAGCATCGGCGGTGACGGTGAGCAGCCCGGTCGGCAGATCGACCTCGACGGTGGTAACACCGGGAATCCCCGAGACTTCCTCGCGCACGGAGGAGACACAGTGCCCACAGGTCATACCGGAAACGGTGAAGGTGCTAGTGGTCATGAGCTATTCCTTAAGTCAGGCGAACGTACGAATCAGAGGCAATGGCAAGGCCGCCACGAATGATGAACTACGAGTGACCCGCATCAGCTCACGAGCGGACGAGGCGCGCGATGGCCGCTGAGGCTTCCTTGACCTTGGCGTCGGCCTCCGGGCCGCCCTTGGCGGTGGCTTCGGCGACGCAGTGGGCGAGGTGTTCCTCGAGGAGCGCGAGGGCGAACGACTGCAGCGCCCGGTTGGCGGCCGACACCTGGGTCAGGATGTCGATGCAGTAGTCGTCCTCGTCGACCATCCGTTGCAGGCCTCGGATCTGCCCTTCGATCCGGCGCAGCCTTTTAAGATGATCTGGTTTGTTGTGGGTGTATCCGTGCATGTCATTGCCTCCTGCTCACGGAACACCATACCCCCCTATGGTATTCCCGGCGCAAGCGGGGAACCGTCAGGCCGCTCGACCTCGACGTTGGAGGGCACGCTCAGCGTGTACGCGGCGGTGCAGCTGTCCCGGCAGGACACATCGGCGCGCAGGGTCCGCCCGTTCCAGAACTGGCGCAGGTTCGGCGGATTGTCGCCGGTCCAGCTGAGTTCGCGGCGGATGGTGAGCTGCTTGTCCGTGCCGGGGACGATGGTCACCCGCACGCCGTCGCCCGCCCGTACGATCAGGATCGGCTCGTCGAAGGCGTACACCTCGGTCAGGGTTTCGGAATGGTGCGCGGAGATCAGCGTGGTGGGGGCGGAGGCGTCCAGGTCGCCGCTCCAGAGGAGCTCGGTGTGGGCGATCATCGCCGCGGAGATCACGACGAAGGCGGTGAAGGCGCCGCCCACGACCCGCCAGGCGTTGACCCGCATGCTCACCCCACCTTCAGGAAGCGGAGCACGGCCAGCACCCGCCGATGGTCCTTGTCGGCTCCCGGCAGGTCGAGCTTGGCGAAAATATTGTTGATGTGCTTGCCGACCGCGCTCTCCGAGATGACCAGCGTCTCCGCGATGCCGGTATTGGACCTGCCCTCGGCGATGAGCGCGAGCACCTCGCGTTCCCGGCGGGTCAGCCGGTTCAGCGGGTCGCTGTGCCGCCGCAGCAGCAACTGCGCCACCACCTCGGGATCCAGCGCGGTGCCCCCCGCCGCGACCCGGCGCAACGCGTCCAGGAACTCCGGCACGTCGGCCACCCGGTCCTTGAGCAGGTAGCCGATGCCGCTGGTGGTCGAGGAGAGCAACTGCGTCGCGTACCGCTCCTCGACATACTGGGAAAGCACCAAGATCGACATATCGGGCCGCTGGCGGCGCAGCACGAGGGCTGCCCGCAGACCCTCGTCGGTATGCGAGGGCGGCATCCGCACATCGGTCACAACCAGGTCGGGCACGTGCTCATCCACGGCGCGGAGCAGCCCGTCCGCATCCGCGACAGCGGCCACCACCTCGATCCCCGCCGACCGCAACACCCAGACAAGACCCTCTCTGAGCAGGACCGAGTCCTCCGCGAGGACTACCCGCATGACGGACCGGCCTGAGCCGATCGTGGCCGTCCGATGGGCCTTACGCGCATGGCAGCTCCACTCGGATCGTGGTCGGCCCGCCGGGCGGGCTGTCGATGCGCAGGTCGCCGTCGACGGAGCCGACGCGCTGGGCCAGGCCGCGCAGCCCGCTGCCCCGGGCCGGGTCGGCGCCGCCTCCGCCGTCGTCGTGGACGACCAGGTGCAGCCGGTCGCCCTCCCGCCAGACGAGCACCTGCGCGCTGGACGCGGCGGCGTGTTTGGCGATGTTGGTCAGCGTCTCGGAGACCACGAAGAACGCCACCGCCTCGATCGTCGGGGTGACCCGCTCCTTGACGTCCACGTTCAGCCGGACCGGGACCGGCGCGCGGGCGGCGACGCCGGACAGCGCCGCGTCCAGACCCTGGTCGTTGAGTACGGCCGGGTGCAGGCCCTGGACCAGGTCGCGTAGCTCCTTGAGGGCCAGTTTGGCCTCCTCGTGCGCCTGGGAGATCAGCTTGACGGCCGGGTCCGGCAGGTCGGTCAGGGTGGCGCGGGCCATGCCGAGGTTCATCGCCAGCCACACCAGCCGCTGCTGGGTGCCGTCGTGCAGGTCCCGCTCGATCCGGCGGCGCTCGGTGTCGGCGGCGTCGATCACCTCGGCGCGGCTCTCCCTGAGCGTCTCCACCCGCTGCGCCAGCTGCTCCTTGAGGCTCGGGCCGAGCAGGGCCGCGGCCGCGTACTCATCCAGCGCGCTCACCCCTCTCGCCACCCACGGTCCCGTCACCAGCAGCCCCATCGCGACCAGCATGGCCAGCGTGCCCCTCCAGGTGGTGCCATCCTCGATCCAGATCTGTACGGCGATCGCGATCGCCACCAGCGCTCCCGACCAGGCCAGTATCACCAGCAGCGAGCCGATCCCGGCGATCAGCGGAGCCAGCAGATGGTATCCGAGCTGCCGCCAGGTGCTCGCCACCTTGGCTTCCAGATACAGCACCTTGAACGGATTCCAGCTGGCCGGGACCCGCCGGGGCACCTGCGGGATGTCCAGACCGAGAAACGCGTTGAACCGGTTACGCTGCACCCTCGTGAAGACCGGCACCGCTCGGAACAGCAGCATGAGCGAGATCACCGGCACCACGACCGTCCAGATCAGCGCGATCGAGGCCGCGGTCAGCCCACCGATGACGGCCGCCGCCGCCAGCGCGATCGGAAACCCGGTCACCACATGCGCGCTCCGCAGCCAGGCCGGCCCCGCCCAGTGCCCTCGCACCCGCTCCCAGGGAGTGGTCGTCTCGATCGAGGTTGCCATGCCCCTACGGTAGGGACCGCGCGGACCTCGCGACATGACGGAGGTATCCCGATGTGGGGTAGTGCTGGCCCCACCATCCTTGGTCGGGGTTGCATCCAGCGTTCGTAGCCACCCCTTGTCTTGTCGGCACTGCTCTGGGGTCTTGTTGGCACTGCCATGGGCTGGCCGGGAAACCGCGACCCCTCCCGTGGCGCGCATACCACGCTATCGGGATCGGCGGCTGACACTTTGCTGGGTAGCGTTGAATGAGCGCGGTCGAGGCTCCGACCCGACTCAATGTCGCCTGTGTCGCGACATTTTGTCATCCGATCGCAGCGGGGGCTTGGCGAGCCCAACGCCCCTCCCCACCAGCGAAGGGTCATCGTCATGTCTGATGCTTGGGAGATCAAACGTCGGCTGACCGAAGCGATCAACACGCACGATCTGCACCGGGTGCTCGAGTTCTACAGCCCGGACGCTGTCCTGGTCACACCAGCAGGCATAGCAGAAGGACATGAGCAGATCGGCTGGTTCTACGATCAGCTCTTCACGGGCTTTCCGGACTATCACCAGATGGCGTGGCTGGAGGCACCGGGCGACGATCCCCTGGTCACGGAATGGACGTTTACCGGCACCCACCTGGGGCCCCTTCTTCTGCCTGACGGGCGCGAGTTGCAAGGAACCGGCCGTCGCATCACCGTGCGGGCTTCATGCGTGGCCTACGTGGCTGACGACCTGATCATTACGCACCGGGATTACTACGATCAGCTGGAGCTGTACAGCCAGCTCGGCTTGGGCCTGACCGAGCTTGATCAGCCCGCCACATAGCGTCCTGGTGTGACAAGGGCCTCTCGGCGCGCTTGCGCAGGGCGCAATATCGCCCTTGATCCCTCGCTATTCGGGTGCGCACAATCCGGAAGAGCGCAGCCCTTTCCCGGGGAGATCGAATGGTACAGACGGCCGCCATCATTGAGGGCACGGGTCCGTCGATGCATGATCAGAGTGTGGACGGGGCCCGGTTTCGGCAGGCTCTGGCGGCGCACGCGTCCGGGGTTGTGGTGATCACCGCGCAGGTGGGCGCGGCTTTGGTCGGTCTCACGGTGACCTCGTTCACCTCGGTGAGTCTCGCGCCGCCGCTGGTCTCCTTCTACGCCGACCGGGCGTCCACGACAGGGCCGTCGCTGAAACTCGCGGATTATTTCGCGGTCAATATCCTGGCCGACGGGCAAACGGATTTGGCGGCGATTTTCGCGCGCAAGGGAATCGACCGATTCGCGAATTGCCCCGGCTGGCGTATGGGCGCGTACGGTGCTCCACTGCTGGACGGGACTTCGGCGCATCTGATCTGTCATCGCCATTCGGTCGCCGACATCGGGGATCACACCCTGGTGGTCGGGCAGGTCGTGGAGACCGGCACCACCGGGGGGAACCCGCTCCTCTACCACCGGGCGTCCTTCGGCTCCTTCGTGCCGCACTCTCGCGGGAGCGAATAAGAAAAGCCGCGCTTGATGGGCGCGGCCGGGAACGCTAGTCTAAGTGTTTGCCATCTCGAAATAGCATTCACAATGCGTTCCGCTGGAAGGATATCATACACGTGAATCCACGTCAAGATATTCAGCTAGAGCAAGATCGTGTATCGCTGCTTTATCACCGTCTCGACACCGTACGTGAACGAACCGAGAAGGCATTGGCCGCCGAGCAGGCGCGCGGTGAGGCGGGCGGCACGCGGCAGGCGAGGGTGGAGCGTGAGGTCGCGGCGGGGGAGCATGTCCGGCGGCTGGCCCAGCTGAACGCGGTGGAGCGGGGGCTCTGCTTCGGTCGTATTGACCTTGGCCGGATGGACGAATCCGGCGAGACGCTCTACATCGGCAGGATTGGCCTGCGGAACGACGAGCACGAGACCGTGCTGGTCGACTGGCGTGCGCCCGCCGCTCGGCCGTTCTACGCCGCGACCCCGTCGGCTCCGGCGGGGCTCGTACGGCGCAGGCACCTGCGCACCCGGGGCCGGACCGTGATCGGCGTGGACGACGAGGTCTTCGACCTGACCGGGATGAGCGACGGCGACCGGAACGCCTTGGTCGGCGAGGCCGCCCTGCTGGCCGCCCTTCAGCGTGGCCGTACCGGCCGGATGGGCGATGTGGTGGCGACCATCCAGACCGAGCAGGACCGGGTGATCCGGTCGGGCCTGCACGGCACGCTCGTTGTCCAGGGCGGCCCCGGCACCGGCAAGACGGTCGCCGCGCTGCATCGCGCGGCCTACCTGCTCTACACCTACCGGGACACATTGGCACGCCGAGGCGTCCTCGTCGTCGGTCCGAACGCCATTTTTTCCCGCTATATCGAACAAGTCCTGCCCTCACTTGGCGAAACCGACGTCGTGCTCTCCAGCGTCGGCGAACTGTTCCCCGGCGTCGCCGCGACGCACGTGGACACCCCGGCCGTGGCCCTGATCAAAGGCGACCTCCGCATGGTCGAGGCGATGGCCAGCGCGGTCGCCGACCGGCAGCGCGTGCCCGACGGAGACCTGGAGATCGAACTCGACGCTCTCACGCTCGTGGTCCCGCACGCCGTCTGCGTCCAGGCCAGGAAGCGAGCCGCGCGCCACCTCCACAACGTCGGTCGCAAGCTGTTCGCCCTCGACCTGCTGCGCGCGCTCGCCCGCGACGAGGCCCGCCGGCTCGACGCCCCGGACGACGAGGAAGACCTGGAGTATGCCCGCAAGGTGCTCTGGCAGGAGCCGGCGGTCCGCGCGGCCATCGACGCGTTGTGGCCGGCCCTCACGCCGTACCAGCTGGTGGCGGAGCTGTTCGCGGACCGGCAGCGGCTGGCGGCGGCCGGATTGAGCGAGGCCCTGCTGCGGCCCGCCGGCGCGCCCTGGACGGTGGACGACGTGCCGCTGCTGGACGAGGCCGCGGAGCTGCTCGGCCAGGAGCCGCAGAGCCGGGCGCAGCGGCTGGCGGCCCAGCGGGCCCGCCAGGAAGAGGAGCTGTACGCCCGCGAGGTGCTGACCATCACCGGCCAGGAGGACATCGACGCCGCGGCGTTCGCCGACTGGCACAACGATCGGGGCCCCGACGGCACCACCGCGAGCCGGGCCGCCGCCGACCGCGGCTGGATCTACGGCCACGTCATCGTGGACGAGGCCCAGGAACTGTCCGCGATGGCCTGGCGGATGGTGATGCGTCGGGTGCCGACCCGCTCGATGACCGTCGTCGGCGATCTCGGCCAGACCGGCGCCCCGGCGGGCGCCCGCAACTGGGGCGAGATGCTCGACGGCTACGTCGAGTGGCGCGAGGAACGCCTGACGGTCAACTACCGCACCCCCAAGGAGATCATGGACGTGGCCGCCGACGTGCTCCGCGAGGTGGCCCCCGACCAGGAACCTCCCCGGTCGGTACGGCACGGCGAACCGCCCCACGCCATCCAGGCCACCCCGGGCACCCTCCCCGGCGTGCTCGCGGACCTGGTGGCCACCCCCGGCGACGGCCGGATCGCCGTGATCACGACTGACGCGCGCTATGCCGAAGTCGCCGCGTTGTTGCCGGAAGCGGTTACGCTCGATCCGCTGGATTCTCCGGTGGCTCTGCTGACGGTGACGCGGTCCAAAGGGCTGGAGTTCGACGAGGTCGTCGTCGTGGCGCCAGAGGAGATGGCGGGTCGTGAGCTGTATGTCGCGATCACCAGGGCGACCCGGCGGCTGACGGTGGTTCACGAGGGGGAACTGCCGGCGATGCTGCGCGGGCTACTCGGAGAGTCTAATTAGGACTATCCTTGTAGGAAATACCGGGAGGCTGGATGCACGCGGGAGACCAGGGGCAGCGTGCCGAGTCACCCGTCGCGGTCGCGATGGGGGCCGGTCGCTGGATTCGCGCTGCCTCCGTGGACGACGCGCGCGGGCGGCGCTGGCGGGCCAACCCGGACCCGGACGGCGCCTCCGCCGCCCCCGGCCAGGAGGCCTCGCTCTACTCCGGCGCGGCCGGCATCGTGCTGTTCTTCCTGGAGCTGGCTGCCGCAACCGGGGACGAATCGTACTTGCAGGACGCTCGATCGGGCGCGGACTACCTGGCCGCCACCTGGCGGGACGTCCGTGACCCTACGCTCTATCACGGTTTGATGGGCATCGCGTTCGCGCTCGCCGAAGCCGGGTGGGCGACCGGGGAGGAACGGTTCTCGGTCACCGCCAGGGAGGTGGCCGATCAGGTCGTACGGAGCGTGCGCAAGTTCGACGAGGGCATCGGGTGGACCGGGGATCCGGCCCAGCGGGGGGATGGCGGGGTCATCCTCGGGCTGCTGTACGCGGCGGGGATCCTCGGGGTGTCGGAGTACGAGCAGGTGGCCGTCGAGGCGGGGGAGCGGATCGCGCACCTCGTCGTGCCCGGGCACCGGTTCGGGATCGAGACGCCCGATCTGCCGATGGACGCGGTCACGCCCGGGTTCCTGTCCGGCACTTCCGGCACCGGCTTCCTGCTGGCCCGTCTGTACGGGGTGACCCGCGACGAGCGGTTCCTTGCCGCGGCGAGGCGGGGGGCGGACTTCGTCCGTACCATCAGCGCGGTGAGCGAGAAGTGCGCGCTCGTGCCGCATCATGTGCCGCAGGCCAGAGCGTTGCACTATCTCGGCTTCTGTTCCGGTTCGGCCGGGGTGGCCAGGATGTTCTACGAGCTCTACCGGGTGACCGGCGATCCCGGCGATCTCGACTGGGTGGAGCGGCTGGCGCGCGGGATCGTCAACAGCGGGGTGCCGAGGCGGCGGACCGAAGGTTACTGGAACGTGGCATGTCAGTGTTGCGGCGCGGCCGGGCTGCTTGAGCTGTTCATCGGGTTGTGGGCGGCGACCGGGGAGGTCGAGTACCTGGAGGTGGCGGGCACGATCGCCGACGACCTGATCGGGCGGGCTACGCGGAACGGTGGATACCGCTGGTATCAGGCGTACCGGCGGCTCCGGCCCGGAGAGATCACCGCTGACACGGGCTACCTGGTCGGCGCGGCCGGGATCGGAGCGGCGCTGCTCCATCTGAGCGCGGCCCGCGAGGGCGGCTCCTGCCGCCGCGTCATCCTGCTCCCGGACAACCCGTTCCCAGCGATTCCGGTGCCGATCTCCCAGCTCTGAAATATAAGCGATCGGTCGGTCTTGTTGTTTGCTAGGCTGTGGCCGTGATAGACGGACGGCTGGTGCGCGGGGAGCGGACCCGGCAGGCAGTGCTCGATCATGCGGTGGCGCTGGCTTCCGTGGAAGGTCTGGAGGGCATGTCTCTGGCGCGCCTGGCCCAGGGCCTCGGTGTTAGCAAGTCCGGACTTTTCAGTCATTGGCCAGATAAACAGGCTCTGCAACTCGCCGTGATCGAGCACGCCCGGCTGCAGTGGATCGAGGAGATCGTCCGTCCGGCTCTGCGCGAGCCGCGCGGGCTCCGGCGGCTCTGGGCGTTGCACGCCAACCGAATGGAGTTCTACGAGCGGCGCGCCCTTCCCGGCGGCTGCTTCTTCGCCAACGTCGAACCCGAAGTGAACGACCACCCCGGTCCCGTGCGGGACGCCATCGCCGCCGCCAAACACGACTGGGTCACCCTGCTCACCACCCTGATCACCCAGTCCGCCGAGCTCGGCGAGCTGCGGCCCGGCACCGACGCCGACCAGCTCGCCTTCGAGATCCAGGCGCTCGGCGCGGCCGTGATCACCCACACCCTGGTGCACCACCAGGAGCCCAGCTTCCGCTTCGCCCGCCGCGCCGTGCTCGACCGGCTACGCGCCCTCGCCACCGACCCCAGCGTCCTTCCGGAGGCCACCCCATGACCACGGCAGTCGAACCCGGCCACATCGAGCAGGTGCAGATCCACTTCGACGACCTGGACGCGATGGGCGTCCTCCACAACGGCCGCTACGTATTACTGCTGGAGCGAGCCCTGGCCGCGTACTGGTCCGAGCGCGGCTGGCCATTCGACCCGGCGGTGCCGCATTTCGCCGACATCTTCTTCGTGGTCCGCGAGTTCACCATCACCTACCATCTCCCGATCACCACGGTCGGCCCGATCGACGTGCACTTCTGGCTGGACCACATCGGCACCACCAGCCTGGTGTACGGCTTCCGCGTCCTCTCCGCCGACCGAAGCGTGCTGCACGCGGAAGGTCGCCGGGTCCAGATCAAGATCGACCCAACCACCCTGCGGCCCACTCCGATCGGCGACGACGTGCGCGAAGCCTGCACAGTCCTGGTCAAGAGCAACTAACCGAATGAGCAGGTCGCCAAGGTCGCTCGCCGTTATCCGGCGCCGTTCACGCAGGTGATGGTTCTCGCCGCACCGGCGCCAAGAACGCAGCGGCATTCTGCTCGGTGTTCCAAACAGCGCAGTCCCGCGTGGGTTGCGGGACTGCGCGGACGGTTGCGGGGCTCGGGAGAAGGGGCGTCCTCCCTCCTCCCGAGCACCGGTCTGTTACGAGGTGTAGGCCTCGAATTCCGACAGTTGAGCGGCCGGCCAGCCGGTGTTGCCTGTGAAGTGCAGGCGTAGGTAGCGGCAGCTGGCCTGGGGGAATGTGATCGTCGCCGTGTTGCCGGTGGCGGGGTTGAAGACCCGGCCGGATGAAGCGGAGACCACGGTGTAGGTGGTGTTGTTGGTGGAGCACTGCACCGAGAGGGTCTGGGTGCGGGTGGCCCATGCGGCGGGCGGTGGCAGCTTGAGCACGACGCGGCTGACCGTGCGGTTCTGGCCGTAGTCGACCGTCAGGGTCTGCGGGAAGGCGTTGTTGGCGCTTTCCCAGTAGGTGCTGGCGTTGCCGTCGTTGGTGTTGGAGCCCGGGTAGACGTCGGTGAAGCTGCTCGCGGTCATCGGGCGGCCCAGGTTGAGGTTCCCCGCCGGAGGCGACGGGCTGGGCGACGGGCTGGGCGATGGGCTGGGCGACGGGCTGGGCGACGGGCTGGGCGACGGGCTGGGCGATGGGCTTGGTGAGGGGCTGGGGGATGGGCTGGCGGCTGTGCCGTACACCTCGAGGGCGGAGAGTTGGGCGGCGGGCCAGCCGGTGTTGGCGGTCACGTTGATGCGGACGTACCGGACATTGGCCGTGGGGAAGTTGATTGTCACGGTGTTGCCGGTCGCGGGGTTGAAGACCTGGCCGGCCGAGGCCGCCAGGGTGGTGAATGTGGAGCCGTTGGTGGAGCCCTGGACCGAGAGGGTCTGGGTTCTGGTGTTCCAGGCGGTCGCCGGGGGCAGCTTCAGGACCACCGACTGGACGTTCGCGTTCCCGCACAGGTCCACGGTGATGTTCTGCGGGAAGGCGTTGTTGGCGCTCTCCCAGTAACTGTCGGCGTTGCCGTCCACCGCGTTGGCCGGGGCGAAGCCCTGGTTCTGGCTGCTCGCGGTCGTCGTCTTGCCGCGCGCCAGGTCACCGGTGCCGACGTTGCACTGCGGCGGCGAAGGCGACGGCGAAGGCGACGGGGAAGGCGACGGTGAGGGGGACGGCGAGTTCGGTGGGGGTGACTGGGTCGGGCCGCCGCCACCCGGGTAGATGTAGTTCGGCTCCGGCCAGACGCCGCCGCAGGTGGTGTTGTTCGGGATGTTCCACCCCGAGTTGCCACCCAGGTCCACCGGGCTGAACGAGGCGCCGACACAGTTGTGGATCGGCGTGCCCGCGCCGATGTAGGACGCGTCCACGTTCTGGAATGTCGTGCTGGCGGCGGATTGGGCCTGCATCACGTACGTGCCGACGCCGACGATGTTGACGTTCCGGAAGTTGACCGTGCTCGTGGAGCCCTCGATGAAGTGGATCGCTGCGTACGAGCTGTCCAGGATGTCGGAGTCGGTGACGTTGATGGTGGCGTTGACCGGCTCGTTCAGACCGGAGAACCAGATCGCGCCGACACCGAAGCGCCAGTTGTAGTCGTTGTTCCCCGCTCTGATCAGGGTGTTGCGCGACACCGTGTGCGTGCCCGCGACCGCGGTGCCCTGGCCGGAGTTGACCCCCGGATAGCGGTTCGCGACATGGATGCCGCCGCCGTTGGTGACCGTGTCCGTGACCACGTTGTCGGTGATCTTTATGTCCCGGCCGCCGTACGTGACGATGTTGTTGGCCAGGATCGGCGAGACCACCGTGTTGAACGTGAAGGAGTTGTTCACGTTCGCCATCCGGTCCGGCCACATGGCCAGGCCGTCGTCGCCGCTGTTGCGGACGAAGGTGTTGGTCACCGTGGAGTTCGTCACCCCGGTGTGGAAGTTCACGCCGTCGGCGATCTGGTCAACGATCCTGCTGTTCCTGATGACGAAGTTGTCCATCGGGCCGTCCATCCAGGCCCCGACCTTGGTGTTCTCCATGAAGACGTTGTCGATGACCGAGTTGCTCATCGCGCCGCCGAAGGCGTTCACCTGGTCGTTGTCCTCGCGCTCCTGCATCTCGCCGTGGATCGCCAGGTCGCGCACGGTCACGTTCCGGCTGGGCCCACCCGCCTCGTGCGGCCGGATCCCGCCCTGGTAACCGCCGCCCGCGACGTACTTGCCGTAGATGCCGACGGCGCGGTTGCGCTGGGTGGGATGGCGCCCGGTGAGTGTGGTGTGCCACGGGCCCGCGCCGCGCAGGGTGACGCCGTCCACGACCACATGGTCCCAGAGCGTCCAGGTTCCAGCGGGGACGTATACCTCGCGGCCCTGGGCCCGGCCCGCGTCGACGGCGGCCTGGAACGCGGCCGTGTTGTCGGTGCCGCCACTGTTGGGTACGGCGCCGAAATCCACCACCGAGAGCGAGTTGGCGGGGCGGGAGATCGCGCCGGGGGCCACCTCGAAGTCGGCCACGTCGACGGTGACCGGGGTGCCGGAGGCGGTCTGCACCCGGATCTTCGTGCCGATCGGGTAGGTGCTGCCGAGCAGGGTGTGGGTCTCGTCGTAGAAGTGGTGCGGGTTGGTGTCGCCCGGGTTGTTGTTGAACGGGTAGCCGCCGTAGTACCAGCCGTACTTGCTGGTCAGCGAGAGGTCCTTCAGCTTGGTGCCGTTCACCCGGATGTCGGCGTTGATGGTCTGGCCGGTGCCGCCGTTGGCGTCGGGGATGCTGTAGCGCACGGTCATCGCGTTGGCGGGCTGGGTGAGGGTGAACTCGACGTACTCGCCGGTGGAGTCGAGGGTGACCGCACGGCGTCCTGACGCCTCGGAGGGCAGCGTGCCGTAGATGCGGTTGGGGCCGATGACCGTGCCGTTGGTGACGGCGGCCTCGGCTTCGAACTCGATGAACGGGACGGTCGCGCCGCGTCCTGGCACGTCGAACGGGCCGATCGTGGAGGTGGCCGCGCTCGCGCTGGTGGACAGGAGCGGGACTGCGACCGCACCCCCGGCCACGGTCAGCGCCACGGAGGCTACGATGGCGGACATCTTGCGGGTCGTCCGGGCGCGTAACGCGCCGTCGGTGGGGGGATGGCCCGATGTCATCATCGGTGGACCCTTCCTCAGCAGAGCCGGGCTTGCCACGTGACCAGGGACGCTTCTGATGACGCGAACCGGCGGGGGGTGTTGACGCCACCGGTCCGGCCGCGATCGGAGGCATCGAGTTGTGCACACCATAGGATGGCGAACAGAAGTCCGCAATATTTCAACTTGATTTCGCAAAAGAACATGTCGGGTGCGTTAGGTAACCGGTCCGACTTTGCCCGCAGCCTGTCCCATCCACCCTTCACGCCCCTCCTTGCTCCTGGATTGCCCCTCTGTCAGCATGCTGAGCTGGGAAAACATGGCGACATGCCGGATGTTTCGGCAAGTTTGCGCCGCGAAACCGGCCGATCTCGCGCCGTGGGACCCCTCCCACGCCCCGCCGGACCCACCGCCTTCGCAAGTCCGTGAATTTCTGCGCAAATCAGCGAATATTCGGGACTACCTGGATGGTCTTCACCTCACCCGATCCCGGTCGTGCGGTGGAAAACGCTCTCATCGACAGAACCCGTCGATGGAACGCAAGCGGATTGCGTGAATCTGGCGTATGATTTGCGTTGTGACACGTCGACTTGCTGAAGTGGCGAAGAAAGTCGGGGTCAGCGAGGCCACCGTGAGCCGGGTTCTCAACGGCAAACCCGGGGTCTCCGATGCGACCCGGGCCGCGGTGCTGACCGCCCTGGACGTTCTCGGCTACGAGCGTCCGACCCAGCTGCGGGGCGAGCGCGCCCGCCTGGTCGGCCTGGTGCTGCCCGAGCTGGGCAACCCGATCTTTCCCGCGCTCGCCGAGATCGTCGGCGGCGCGCTCGCCCAGCGCGGCTTCACGCCGGTGCTGTGCACCCGGACCGCCGGCGGCCTGTCCGAGGCCGACTACGTGGAGATGCTGCTGGAGCAGCAGGTCTCCGGCGTCGTCTTCGCCGGCGGGCACTTCGCCGAGGCCGACGCCCCGCACGAGCACTACTTCCGGCTGCTCGCCCTGGGCCTGCCGGTGGTGCTGGTCAACGCGGCCAGCGACAACCTGGACTTCCCGCGCGTCTCCACCGACGACGCGGTCGCCGTCGAGCAGGCCTTCGCCCACCTGGTCTCGCTCGGCCACGAGCACATCGGCCTGGTGCTCGGCCCCGAGGACCACATCCCGTCCCGCCGCAAGCTGGCCGCGCTGCGGCTGGCCGCCGAGGCGGCCGGGATCGACAAGATCTCGGTCGAGCACGCGATGTTCTCCCTCGAAGGCGGCCAGGCGGTGACCAACCGGCTGATCCGCAACGGCGTCACCGGCATCATCTGCGCCAGCGACCCGCTCGCCCTTGGAGCGATCCGAGCGGTCCGGCGGCTCGGCATGTCGGTGCCCGAGGACATCTCGGTGGTCGGCTTCGACGACTCCAACTTCATGAACTGCACCAACCCGCCGCTGACCACCGTGCGCCAGCCGATCGAGGCCATCGGCCGGGCCGCCGTCACCCTGCTGGTCAACCAGATCGACGGCGCCGTGGTCACCGCCGAGGAACTGCTCTACGAGCCGGAGCTCGTGGTCCGGGGTTCCACGGCCCCGGCGAAGGTCAGAGCCCTCGTTTGACGCGCGCCCCGGCGTTAACGCCGGGGATTCAGCCCGTGTCGCCATGCGGCACCTCTGCGGCTTCCTGCTTCATCGACCTGAGCCGCCACTGTGGCGGTCTTACCAGGTCTTCACAGGCGTTCGAGCCTTGCGGCTCCGTTCCCGCCCGTCCGGCGGTACCTAACGCGATCACGCTACCAGGCGTCCTTTCGCCTTGGCGATGAATCGATTTTCTGATCCCCGTTCGCTTCGTCTTCAGCGACGCGGGGCTCTTTCGCGTTCGGGCTCGACCTGGGCCAGTCCCGCAGGCTGTCACTTTTTTGCATCATGCATGACGGGCTCTTGCTAGGCATTGTCCGTCTCTGTATGTTTCTCGCAACTGCTAAACGAATCAATCTCGTAACCCCACCTACATCGAGCGGGACCTCGGGGGCTCGTTCACCGGCACCACCACCAGAACTGGTGTTCTCACGATGTCGTGGGCGACCACGGCAGGAGGGAAACATTCATGCAATCCCGAAAGATCGCGACAGTACTCGCCGCGGCCGGTCTCGTGCTGGCCGCCGCGGCGTGTGGCAGCGAGGAGCCGGCTGCGACCCCGACGGCCGCCGCCGGTTCGTCAGCCCCCGCCGCCAACGCTCCGGTGACGATCAGCGTGGGCTGCCAGCCGCCGAAGACGAACCCCAAGGAACGCGCGCAGTGGGACGCCGATGTCACGGCCTTCCAGGCGCAGTACCCGTACATCACGATCGAGAGCAAGGACGCGTTCCCCTGCATCGTTCCGGAGACCTTCCAGGCCAAGCTCGCCGGTGGCGAGATGGAGGACCTGTTCTACGTCTATTACACGGACGTACGGAAGATCATTCAGGCGGGTCAGGCCGCTGACATCAGCCCGTACCTGAGCGACGTGCCGAAGATCGGCGAGCTCCGCCAGGACGTGATGAGCATCTTCAAGGACGGCGAGAAGGTGTACGGCATCCCGCGCACCAACTACGGCACCGGCCTGGTCTACAACCGCAAGCTCTTCACCCAGGCCGGCCTCAACCCGGACGCCCCGCCCAAGACCTGGGCCGAAGTCCAGGACGCCGCCAAGAAGATCTCCGCGCTCGGCGCCGGCTACGTCGGCTACGGCGAGTACAGCGCGGGCAACACCGGCGGCTGGCACTTCACCTCCTCCATCTACGGCCGCGGCGGCGACGTGGTGAGCCCCGACGGCAAGACCGCGGCGTTCAACAGCCCGCAGGGCAAGGCCGTGCTGGAGAACCTCAAGACCATGCGCTGGACCGACAACAGCATGGGCACCAAGCAGCTGCACCGCTGGGAAGACCTGATGCGGATGATGGGCGGCGGCAAGCTCGGCATGATGATCGGCGCCCCGGACGTGGTGCAGGCCGTCAACAACGACTTCAAGGGCAAGTTCGAGGACTACGGCGTCACCGCGCTGCCCGAGTCCACCGCCTCCCTGAGCGGCGGCGACGGCTACATGTTCAACGCGAAGGCCACCCCCGAGCAGATCAAGGCCGGCCTGCTCTGGCTGGACTTCCGCTTCCTCACCCCCGGCCAGGGCCAGTTCAACTACGAGCGCTCGGCCAAGGACGGCATCCCGGTGGGCCTGCCCACCACCGACCTGTACGGCACCGCCGCCCCCGGCACGGAGATCAACGCCCAGCGCGAGCAGTTCGCCAACGTGCCGGTCGCCCACTTCGCCCCGTACGTCGAGGCCGCCAAGACGGTCCAGTTCAAGCTGGAGCCGCCGAAGGCCCAGGAGATCTACGCCATCCTCGACACCGCGATGTCGGCGGTCCTGACCCGCCAGGACGCCAACGTCGACGAGCTCCTCGCCGATGCCGAGTCGAAGGTCAACAAGCTGCTGGCAGCGGGCTGACCTGACATCCGGGGGCCGGCCGAGAGTGGCTGGCCCCCGACACTCACGTCGAGATCGGGAGCCATCCGATGAGCACAATGACCGTGAAGGGATCACGGCGACGATCCCCCGGGGCGACACGGCGCTCGGTGAGCCGCAACCTGACGGCCTACGGGTTTCTCAGCGGGGCACTGATCTGCTTCGCGTTCTTCTCCTGGTATCCGATGATCCGGGAGTTCATTCTCAGTTTCCAGAAGACGAACTTCATCGACCCGCCCGAGTGGGTGGGCTTCGAGAACTTCGAGACGGTGTTCGATGATTCGGCGTTCGCCTCCGCCTGGCTGAACACCGCCACGTTCACCCTGCTCGCGCTCGTCTTCGGTTATGCGGTGCCGTTCGTGTTCGCGCTCGTGCTGAACGAGTTGCGGCACGCCCGCGCCTACCTGCGCCTGGTCGTCTACCTGCCGGTGATGCTCCCGCCGGCCGTGGCCGTCCTGCTGTTCAAGTGGTTCTACGACCCGGGCGCGGGCCTGTTCAACCAGGCGCTGGACGTGTTCGGCCTGGGCCCGCTGGCCTGGCTGGACTCCACCGACACGGCGCTGCTCTCGCTGGTCATCGTCTCCACCTGGATGAACCTGGGCACCGGCACGCTGATCTACCTGGCCGCGCTGCAGAGCATCCCGAGCGAGCTTTACGAGGCGGCCGAGCTGGACGGCGCAGGCCTGTTCAAGCGGGTCTGGCACGTGACGATCCCGCAGACGAAGCTCATCCTGCTGGTGATGCTGCTGCTCCAGATCGTGGCCACCATGCAGGTGTTCATCGAGCCGTTCCTGCTGACCGGAGGCGGTCCGGAGAACGGCACCGTCACCGTGGCGTACCTCATGTACCAGTACGCGTTCAGCTTCGGGAACTGGGGAGGCGGTGGCGCGCTCGGCCTCATGCTGATGCTGGTGCTCATCGTGTTCTCCGCCGTCTACCTGCGTGTTTCGCGGGACCGGACCTAGAGAGGAGGGACGCATGTCGTACAGCACCGTGCAGGACCGGGCCGCGGCGCGGCCGGTCGCGCCCGCGCCGAGCCCCAGGCGGAGCCGCAAGCCGGGCCGCCGGCGGGAGGGGCCGCAGTTCCGTGGCCTGGTCTCGCCGCACACGCTGACCACCACCCGCGGCAAGATCGTCTACTGGGTGGTGATGAGCGTCGTGCTCGTCACCTTCACCGCGGCGTTCGTGTTCCCGCTCTACTGGATGTTCACCGGCGCGATGAAGTCGCCCGAGGAGCTGGCCCAGGTGCCGCCCACCTTCTTCCCCCAGACGCTCAACTGGGGGGTCTGGTCGGAGGCGTGGGATCTGCTCGATCTGGGGCTGTTCCTGAAGAACACCCTGCTCTACGCCGCCGGGGCGTGGTTGTTCACGCTAACCTTCGACGTGGCGGCGGCTTACGCGCTGTCCAAGCTGCGGCCGATCCTGGGCAACGTCGTGCTCGCGCTGATGTTGTCCACGCTGATGATCCCGCCGACGGTGATCCTGCTGCCGGCCTACCTGACGGTCAAGGATCTGCCGATCCTGGGATGGAACCTGCTGAACACCCCGTGGGCCATCTGGCTTCCGGCGGTGGCCAACGGATTCTTCATCTTCCTGCTCAAACGTTTCTTCGACTCGATCCCACGCGAACTGCTGGAGGCGGCCCAGATCGACGGGGCCTCGCCGCTGCGGATCCTGTGGTCGGTCGTCCTGCCGGTGTCCCGGCCGATCATCGGCGTGGTCTCCATCCTCGCCGTGGTCAACGTCTGGAAGGACTTCGTGTGGCCGCTCCTGGTGCTGCCGGATAGCGAGAAGATGTCAATCAGCGTTGGCATCTCCTCACTTTCTGCACAGATGCCGCAAAATGTCCTGATTGCCGCGCTCTTCATCGCGAGCGTTCCGGCGATCGTGGTCTTTCTCATCTTCCAGCGCAGCATCATGGCCGGTCTCACGGCGGGCAGCCTCAAGGGCTGAACCACACCCGACCGCAATCCCAACCTCTAAAGGAGTTGTTTCCAGCATGCCCGAAACGTGGTGGCGGGGGGCCGCGATTTACCAGGTCTACCCGCGCAGCTTCGCCGACGGCAACGGCGACGGAATCGGCGACCTCGCCGGCCTGCGGAGTCGCCTGCCGTATCTCGCCGACCTCGGTGTCAACGCCGTATGGCTCACGCCCTGGTATCCGTCCCCGATGGCGGACGGCGGCTACGACGTCGCCGACTACCGGGACATCGAGCCGACCTTCGGCACCCTGGAGGAGGCGGAGAAGTTCATCGCGGAGGCCCACGAGCTGGGCATCAAGGTCATCATCGACGTGGTGCCGAACCACAGCTCCGACCGGAGCGCGTGGTTCCAGGAGGCGCTCGCCGCCGGTCCCGGCTCGGCCGCCAGGCAGCGGTTCTGGTTCCGGGACGAGCCCGGCGACTGGAAGTCCATCTTCGGCGGCCCCGCCTGGACGCAGGTCCCCGACGGCCAGTGGTACCTGCACCTGTTCGCACCGGAGCAGCCCGACTTCAACTGGACCAACCCGGAAGTCCATCAGGAGTTCCACGACGTGCTGCGCTTCTGGTTCGACCGGGGCGTGGACGGCATCCGGATCGACTCGGCCGCCGTGCTCGTCAAGGACTTCGACGGCGGCGACCCCGACGGGTACACCGACCAGCCCGAGGTGCACGACGTCTATCGCGGCTGGCGGCGCCTCGCCGAGGAGTACGACGATCGCATCTTCATCGGCGAAGTCTGGTTCCCCGACCAGGAGCGGTTCGCCCGCTACCTGCGCCCCGACGAGATGCACACCGCCTTCAACTTCGACTTCCTGGCCTGCCCCTGGGACGCCGCCGCGCTGCGCCACTCCATCCAGGAGACGATGGCCACCCACATCCCGCTCGGCGCACCGCCCACCTGGGTGCTCTCCAACCACGACGTGGCCCGGGTGGTCACCCGCTACGGCCGCGAGGACACCTCCTGGGACCACGGCGCCCGCCGCGACGGCGTGCCCTCCGACCTGGAACTCGGCTACCGCCGCTCGCGCGCCGCCGCGCTGCTGGCCATGGCGCTGCCCGGCGGCGTCTACATCTACCAGGGCGAGGAGCTCGGCCTGCCCGAGGTCGACGACATCCCCGGCGACCTGCGCCAGGACCCGATGTGGCCCCGCTCCGGCTACACCATCCCCGGCCGCGACGGCTGCCGCGTCCCGCTGCCCTGGTCCGGCGGCGAGCCGCCGTTCGGGTTCGGTACGGGCGAGCCGTGGCTGCCCCAGCCGGAGGCATGGAACAAGCTCACCGCCGAAGCCCAGGCCCAGGACCTCGGCTCGATGCTGACCCTCTACAAGACCGCCCTCGCCATCCGCCGCGACCGCCTCGGCGACGGCACCCTGACCTGGCTCGGCTCCGCCCCCGAAGTCCTGGCCTTCACTCGGGAATCGGGCCTGACCTGCCTGGTCAACCTGGGTTCCGAGCCCGTACGGCTCCCGCCGCACGAAACCGTGCTGCTCGCCAGCGGTCCCCTCGAAGGTGAGGAACTCCCGACCGACACCGCGGTATGGCTCGCCTGAATCCGCTCATTCTCGCCACCGGCCTGGAGAAGACCTACCCGGCGCGGGATCGGAAGGGGACACCGTTCCGCGCCGTGGCCGGGGTGGACTTCCAGGTCCACCGGGGCGAGGCGTTCGGCTTCCTCGGGCCGAACGGGGCCGGGAAATCCTCCACCATGCGCATGCTCGGCGGGGTGTCCGCGCCCACGGCCGGGTCGCTGCGCATCCTCGGCCTGGACCCGGTCGCCGACGGCCGCCGGGTCCGGGCCCGGCTGGGTGTCGTGCCCCAGGACGACTCCCTCGACACCCAGCTCACCGTCGAGGAGAACCTCGTGGTGTACGGGCTGTACTTCGGGCTTTCTCGCCGAGCTGTGAAGGCTCGGGCTGGGGAGTTGCTGGAGTTCGCCCGGTTGGAGGACAAGGCGGGGGAGCGGGTGGAGCACCTGTCCGGGGGGATGCGGCGGCGGCTGACCATCGCGCGGGCGCTGATCAACGAGCCGGAGATCCTGCTGCTGGACGAGCCGACCACCGGGTTGGATCCGCAGGCCAGGCATGTGCTGTGGGATCGGCTCTTCCGGCTCAAGCAGGACGGGGTCACGTTGATTCTGACCACGCACTACATGGATGAGGCGGAGCAGTTGTGCGATCGGCTGGTGGTGATGGACAAGGGGTTGATCGCCGATGAAGGGTCGCCGCGGGAGTTGATCGAGCGGCATGTCACGCGGGAGGTGCTGGAGTTGCGCTTTCCACCGGGGGAGAACGAGGAGGTTGCGCGGAAGCTGGGCGATCACGTCGAGGTGCTGCCGGATCGGTTGCTCTGGTATGCGGACGATGGTGAACAGGCTTTGGCTCAGGCGACCGAGGCAGGAGTACGGCCTCTCACCGCCTTGGTCCGCCGCGCCAGCCTGGAGGACGTGTTCCTCCGCCTCACCGGCCGTTCTCTCACGGACTGATTTTTCGGGATTTAGTACGCCATGGGTGGACTGATCATGATGTTGGTGGACTGGCGTGATGTCCCGCGTGCCACGGCTGTGGTCCACGCGGACACCACGGCGATGCCGGGGCCGGGCGGAGCCCAGGGCAAACAGCGGGGCCGGGCGGAGCCCGGGGGAAAACAAAGGGCTGGGTGGGTGGGAGAACCACCAGGGCTGAGCCGCGTTCAGGTGAGCCGGCATGACGCCTAGGGTTGCGGTGCGTGCCGGTGGGTTGACGATGGCGTTTCGGGCCATGGCGTACTGGCTGGTGCGGTATCGGCGAACCTGGCGGGGCACGATCGTGGTGAGTGTCGCCAATCCGATCCTGTTTCTGCTGGCGATCGGGGCCGGACTCGGCACACTGGTCGAGGGGTCGGTCGAGGGGGCGTCGTACCTGGCGTTCTTCGCGCCCGGCCTGCTGGCCGCGGCGGCGTTGCAGAACGCATTCGTGGAAGCCGGGTTCGTGGTGAACAGCGCGCTGCGGAGGGAGCGGATCTACTCGACCGCCGCGGCGACTCCGCTCGAACCCGGACACATCTTCGCCGGGCATCTGATATTCATCACGCTGCGACTCTTCCTGAGCGCCGCCGCTTTCGTCATGGCGATGGCGCTGTTCGGATTGATCGAGAACATCGCCATCGCCTTGGCGGTCACCCTCGCGGCCACACTGACCGGGTTGGCCTTCGCCACACCGCTGGCCGCGTGGGCGGTAACCGTGGCGGACTTTCCGCAGCTCAACACCGTGTTCCGGTTCGTGGTCATGCCGATGTACCTGTTCTCCGGCACATTCTTCTCGGTCACGCAGCTGCCGGCGCCGTTGCGAGCGGTCGCGTACGCGCTGCCACTCTGGCACGGTGTGGACCTGTCCAGAACGCTGGCACTCGGAACCGCCACCCTGGGCACGAGCCTGCTGCACATCGGCTATCTGACGGCCCTCTGCGCCATCGGCGCGATGATCGCGCGCATCACCTACCGGCGGTGTCTCCACGAATGACGGAACTGAAGGAACGTCCCATGCCCCTGCCTCGCGCCGGAGGCGCCCACCTACTGGTATTGCGCAACATATGGGTACACAAAGGCGGCAGCCCCTGGACGATGGCCCTGTTCTCCATCTTCGAGCCGATCCTCTACCTGCTGGCGATCGGCGTCGGCATCGGCGCCCTGGTCGGTGACGTCCCCGGGATCGACGTCCCGTACGCCACCTTCATCGCCCCCGCCCTGCTGGCCACCGCCGTAATGAACAGCGCCCTGGAAGAAACCACCCAGACCGCCTACGCCAAACTCACCTTCGACCGCTTCTACCACGCCCTGGTCGCCACCCCCATGACAGTCACCGGCCTGGTGACCGGCGAGATCGCCTGGGGCATGCTGCGCGGCCTCATCACCGGACTCGGCTTCCTCACCGCCGTCACCGCCTTCGGCCTGGTCACCTCCCCCTGGATCCTGCTGGCCCTCCCTGGCAGCCTCCTCATCGCCTACACCTTCGGCGCCGCCGGTTTCCTCGTAGCCGGCTACGTCCGAAGCTGGGACGACTTCCAGTACACCCAACTCGTCATGCTCCCCATGTTCCTCTTCGCCACCACCTTCTACCCCGTAACGATCTACCCCGAGCCCGTCCAACTCATCGTGAAAGCCCTCCCCCTCTACCACGCGATCGAACTGATCCGCCAACCCGCCCTCGGCCAACTAGAACCAACCCTCCTCGCCAACGCCACCTACCTACTCGTCCTGGGCACCACCTGCCTCCTCCTGGCCCGCCGCAGATGGCAGCACCTCCTGTCCGCTTAGCCACCGAACGGGATGCCGTCGCAAATGGCAGCGTTCCTGTTGGCTTAGCCGCCGAACGGTTTGATGCCGCAGATGGCAGCGCCTCCCGTCTGCTTAGCCACCGAACAGAATGCTGCCGCCGCTCTTGGCGCCGGTGCAGCGAGGACCATCACCTGCGTGAACGGCGCCGGAAAACGGCGAGTGACCTGGCAACCGGGTCGTCCTGTTGGCGCTTATGCCAGCCGGGGGATCGTGGCCGTGAACGCGTCGGCGAGGGCGGCCATGTCGGCGGTCTGGTAGGCGTACTTGTTGTAGATCATTGAGCCGGTTAGCGAGCCGTCCGGGTGTTCGGTGATGAGGAGCTCGGGTGGGTGGGTGTCCGGGTCGTCGTCGGCCAGGCGCCATTCCATGATCGGGCCGGCCGGGATGGGGAACTCCTGGGACGGCAGGCCGGGGAGGTGGGCGGGGCGGCCCCAGCTTTCGAAACGGAAGTACGCCGGGTAGGGGACCAGTTCGTGCAGGCGGGCGAAGTTGTGGAACTGGTGGTCGTTGGCGGTGAGGATGGCTCGGCGAACTCGGGCGACAATGCCTCCGCCTTGGGCGTCTGGTGCCCTGGTATCTCCGTGGTTGGTGTTCTCGTCCCTCGTGCTGTCGATGGGGATGCGGAGGAGGTTCCAGCGGAACAGGCAGCCGATGGTGGCTTCGAATTCGGGGTGGGAGCGGCCGGTGACGGGGGTGGCGAGGACGATTTCGGGGGAGTTGGCCCAGGTGCTCAAGGTGGTGGCCCAGGCGGCGGCGAGGACCATGGCTGAGGTTGCGTTGTGGCGGCTGGCCAGGTCGCGTACGGGGGCGATGGGGAAATCGTGGGAGATGGCCGCGCACAGGGTCACGGTGGGGGAGCG
Source organism: Acrocarpospora sp. B8E8 (assembly GCF_039871605.1). Lineage (NCBI taxonomy): Bacteria > Bacillati > Actinomycetota > Actinomycetes > Streptosporangiales > Streptosporangiaceae > Acrocarpospora > Acrocarpospora sp. B8E8. Next base: position 37,757 of record NZ_JBDPLV010000074.1, read on the forward strand.
GCCCGGGAGGGCCGGGAGGGTGCTTGGGGCTCCGTTGAGGGTTGTCCTCCAGTGGGGGCGGCTTCGGTGCCATTCGCGGTGTTCGAAGGCGACGAAGTCGGCGTACTGGGTGGGTGGAGGGAGAGGGGAAGTGGCGTTGTGGCTGAAGGCGGAGTAGAGCACGCCCAGTTCCCGGAGGAGGACTCCGGCCGACCAGCCGTCGAAGATCATGTGGTGGGCGGCTATGACGAGGACGGTGGACTCCAGGCTGCCGCCGAAATGGCCAGTGGCCTCCGGGCCGCCGCTCGATTGTGTGCCCATCGTGGCCTCGGGGCTACCGCCGGATTGCGTGCCCGTGGTGGACTTCGGGCTGCCGGTGGATTGTGTGCCCATCGTGGCTTCGGGGCTGCCGCTGGATTGTGCGCCCGTGGTGGATTTCGGGCTGCCGGTGGATTGTGCGCGTGTGGTGGAGTTCGCGGTGCTGGTGGAGTTGGTGGAACCCGCGCCGCCGGTGGGGCCGCAATCCCGGTAAAGGCCACCACCGGCGGCGGGTTCTCCCGCGCAGCCCGTACGCCCACGGCGAAGGCGAATCAGGGCGGCGCGGAGCAATGGCCCCCGGCCGATGTCGAAAGGTGCGCGGACGAGGTCGGCCGCGAGGTGCCCGGCTTCGGCTTCGTCGCAGGCTTCGTGGACGGTGACGCGGACGTGGGATTCCGGCTCGATGAAGGCTCGGCCGTCTCTGAAGACGGTTCGCAGGGCTTCATGCCTTCTGACGAGCTCAGCCAGGCAGCGGTCGACGAGGCCCGCGTCGACCTGCCCATCGATCTGGACGGCGACGTGAACAGGCGGCATATGCCGGGTCTCGGCAGCGGCGTGCATCCAGCGCCACCAATGCTCCTGAACCCCAGAGAGCGCACCCAATTCTGTCGATATTTCGGGATAAATCAGGTTCTGGGTGGGGGCGTGTAGGGTCACGTGCTCGGCTTGAGCCGACAGCGTCGGATGATCGAAGGCGAGTGTGCCCGGAACGTCGACGCCGAACTCCTCAGTCGCCCGCGTGGCGAGTTGGGTGGCTTTGAGGGAGTCACCGCCCAGGGCGAAGAAGTCGTCGTCGGGGCTCGTGACCGGCAGACCGAGCACGCCACTCCACAACCGGGCCAGCGCCTGCTGCTCCGGCGTCTCCAACGGCCGCCCCTTGGCATTCCGCGGCGCTGTGAAAAGCTCGCGGAGTTCACCCTTGACGACCTTGCCCAGCTCGTTTCGAGGCAACGCGTCCACGAAGGCGTACCGTGTGGGGATTTCGTTGCGGGCCAGTCGTTGATGCAGGAAGGTCCGGAGCTCGTCGGCGGTGGCCGGACTTCGTGACACCACGGCAGCCGCCACCATGGCCCCCATCACTGGGTGCGGCACCCCGAGCACGGCCACCTCAGCCACCGCGGGATGTTCCTGCAACGCCGCCTCAACCTGCAGCGTGGAGATCTTCAAACCCCCGGACTTGATCACGTCGGACTCACGTCCGACCAGGTAGAGGTAGCCGTCCCGATCCAGGTACCCGAGATCGCCCATCCGCGTCCACCCACGCTGGAACACCCGCTCGCTCGCCTGCGGATCCCCGTAGTACGAGCGCTGCGCGGCAGGCGCCCGCAACCACACCTCCCCGACTTCCCCGATCTCGGCGGCTGCCCCGTCATCCCCGGTGATCCGGAGATCCCCCGACTCGGTGGCCCGCCCCACCGAATGCGGCCGAGCCGGATCAACGATCATGGTCGTCTGCGCCGGCACCGCCTCCGTCGAGGTGTAGAAGTTCACGATCGTGGCCTTCGGAAAGGCCTCCGGAAGCGCGACGGCCACATGCGGGGGCAGCGCGTCCGCCGACGAACTGAGCAGAAGCACAGAAGACAGATCATGTCGTCGCCACGCTCCCGAATTCAGCAGGTCAACGGCCATCGAGGGCACCAGGAACACGGTCCCCACCCGATGCTCCGCGATCAACGCACAGAACCGCTCCGCCTCGAACACCGAGGCCACAAGCGCGGCCGGATGCGCGACAAGCGTGTTGACGAGCATCATTTGCCCCGCATTCGTCCCAATCGGGAACGCATGCAGAAAATGCTCCGAGTGGGACAACATCCGATACCCCGGATGCGGCCGATGCCCGAAGGCCAGGTTGGCATGACTCGCCGCAACCCCCTTCGGCTGCCCCGTCGTCCCAGACGTGTACAAGATCTGCGCCAAATCACCAGACCCGACCACAGGCTCCCAACGGCTCCCTCTCGGCTCATTCCCAGGCTCGGGATGCTGGCCGATCCCCGTCCAAGCAAGCCCCAGTTGGGTCGCGGCGTGGGTCTCCCCCTGGGTGGCGCCGAAGTCCTGGCCGGTCTCTATCCATGTGATGCCCGGTTGGAGCGCAGGATCCCGACGGGTCTCCCTGCGGGTGGCGTGGGAGTCGATCTCGGGATTTCGGGCGATACCGGATGAGGCGATGCCCTGGGGGATGACGGACTCGTCCGTCGTGGCGGTGGAAGTCCGGGCTGGGCTGGGGTGGATGGGTTGGTTGAGGATCCAGCGGGCTTGGCAGTCTTCGAGCATCAGGTGGAGGGTGGCGTCGGATTGGCGGGACGGGAGGGGGACCGCCACGCCGCCCGCGCGCAGGACGCCCAGGAACGCGATCGCGTAGTCCGCCCAGCGGGCGTTGTCGTAGCGCAGGCCGACGCGGTCGCCGGGCAAGAGGCCCCGTTCGAGTAGTTCGAACGCGGTGGCGTCGGCTTGTTCGTCCCATTCGCCGAAGCTCAACTTCGCGGTGTCATCGCAGATCAAAGCCGTTCTCGACGGTTGCTCCCTGGCCCTTGCCCGGAGCAGTCCGGGGAGTGTGACGGTCATCGTCCGCTTCTTCCGCAGCCGTGGATGATCTCTCGGAGTAAACCACTCCGAACGAATCATCACAAGTATCTAGCAAACAGATGCAATTTCTAGTCATACTCACGAAATAAGCGATCGTTGGGGCGGTTCAATGGAACACGTTCGAATCTCGGTCCCGCAGAGCGGCATCTGGTTCAACGAGCAGCTCAGTGACCTGGGAGCGGTTCATCACATGCCGTTCGCGGTCCGGTTCGCCGGTCCCGTGGACATTCCGGCGCTGGGCCGGGCATGCGCGCGAGTGGTCGAACGGCATCCGCTGCTCAGGGCGGCGATCCGGCAAACGGACGGGGTTCCGTACCTGGTTGAGGGCTTGCCGGTCCGGGTCGAGCTCGGTTCGGACCCGGAGGAGGAGATCCTCCGGCCGTTCGATCTGGAGAACGGGCCGCTGGCGCGGATGAGCCTGCTCGACGACGGGCGGCTGCTCGTCGTCGTGCACCATCTGGCCTTCGACGGGCAGTCGACCGACGTCTTCGTGGCCGATCTGGCGGCGTGTTACCGGGCCGAGGTCGAGGGTTTCGCGCCGGAGTTGCCGGGGCTCGGTCCGGGTGAGGATCCAGATCAGGAGGCGGCGCGGATCGCGGCTGGGGTGCCGGTGGCGCGGGCGTACTGGTCGGGGCGGTGGGCCGAGCCTGACGAGGTCGTGCTGCCCGGGTTCGACCGGTCTGACCAGGAGGTCCAGGCGGGAGACGCGGTCGAGTTCCGGCTGCCTGAATGCGTGCTCAGGGATGCCGCCGAGCGGCTCGGCGTGGCGCGGTTCGAGCTGGTCGTCGCGAGCGTGCACGCGCTCCTGCGCCGTTACGGCAACGAACGCCCGGTGACCGCCTTGGATCTTGGGGTACGGCCCGCGGAGGCGCATGGCCGGATCGGCGTGTACGTGAACGAGTTGCCCTTCGCCTCGGAACCATCGCCGGATGTGAGCTTCGCGGAGTTCGCCCGGTCGGTTCGAGCGGGATTGCGGGAGCTCTATCGCGTTCGCGAGGTTCCGTTGGGGCGGGCGGTTTCCGGGCTCCGGCCTGGGGTCTCGCTCGCGCCCGTCTCGCTGACCTATCGCCGCCGGATCGCGCCACCATCAGGGACCAGCGTGGACTGGGTGGTCTTCAACCGAACCGCCCGCAATGCCCTGCGCATTCACCTAGTGGACGGGCCGGGCGGACTGGGCGTCATGTTCCAGTTCGCGCCTCGATCGATCGCTCGCGCCGACGTGGAACGGATCGCCGCGCACTGGCAGGCAATCCTCGCCCAGGTCACGAAAAATCCGGATATTGCGTTGCGGGGATTGGCGATCGCCGATGGACCGGTCGTGGCGGGGGCGGACACCGCATACCCGCAGGTGAGCGTTCTGGACCTGGTCCAGGAGCAGGTCGCGTCGACACCGGACGCGGTTGCCGTGATCAGCGGCGAGACCCGCCTGACCTACGCCGAGCTAGATCGCCTAGCCGAGCGGATGTCAGAACAGCTCAGGCTGGCCGGAGTCAAAACGGGCGATCTGGTCGCCCTCTCCGCCGGGCGCTCGGAGCGATTGGTGACGGGCGTCCTAGCCTGCTGGAAGGCCGGCGCCGCCTACCTGCCACTCGACCCCGCATACCCGGCAGAACGCCTCAACTACCTCCTCACCGACTCCCGCGCCAAGGTCCTCCTCGCCGACCCAGGCACGCACATGCCGGGCGTGACAGTGGTTCCATTCGCCGACCCTCATACTGATCACGCACCCACGACAGCGGCTTCGTTCGCCGATCACGCGGCTGGTGGCGAGCTCGCGTATGTGATTTACACCTCGGGGTCCACTGGGCGGCCCAAGGGCGTCGAGATTGAGCATCGTGCGCTGGCCAACCTGCTGTTGGCGATGCGCGATGAGCTTCGCGCCGAAGCGGGGAATGTCTGGCTGGCCGTGACGTCGTTGTCTTTTGACATCTCGGTGCTGGAGCTGTGGCTTCCGCTGATCACGGGGGGCTCGGTTGTTGTCGCTGCGGAGCCCGACACAGCCGATGGTGCCGCTCTGACGAAGCTTGCCGAGCGTCACCGGATCAGTCACCTGCAGGCCACTCCGTCGACCTGGCGTCTGTTGTTGGATGCTGGGTTCGCCTTCGAAGGAACCGCTCTCACTGGAGGCGAAGCTCTTCCGTTGCCGTTGGCCGGGCAGCTTCGGGCGCGAGTGGGGCGGCTGCTCAACATGTATGGACCGACCGAGACCACGATTTGGTCCACGCTGGCCGACATTCCGCTCGATCCCGACCGGGTGAGCATTGGGCGTCCGCTTGCCAACACCCAGCTGCTGATTCTCGACGACAACCTTGAACCGGTTCCCGGCGGCGTGCCCGGTGAGCTTTACATCGCCGGAGCTGGGCTCGCTCGTGGCTATCTCAACCGGCCTGAGCTGACGGCCGAACGGTTTCTCACCCAGCCGGTTCGGATGTATCGCACCGGCGATCGCGTCCGCCTCCGGGGGGACGAGTTGGAGTTCCTAGGGCGTACCGACAATCAGATCAAACTTCGTGGGCACCGCATCGAGCTTGGCGAGATCGAAGCTTGCCTGCTAGCGCACGCGAAGGAAGCCGCGGTCGCGGTCCAGGACGAGCAACTCATCGCGTACACCGTGGGCGGCGCTCCAGACCTGCGCCGCCACCTCGCGCGGCAGTTGCCCGCCTACATGATGCCGGCTGCGTTCGTCGAGCTCGACGCACTGCCGTTGACCCCCAACGGCAAGCTCGACCGCGCCGCTCTGCCCCGTTATGACGAACCCGTCGCCGACGTTCAGGCGGGCGAATCGCCGCTGGAAGCCGTCACGGAGATCTGGGCGGACGTGTTTGGCTTGGATGGAATCGATCCGGAAGAGAGCCTTTTCGACCTGGGCGGCCACTCCCTCACCATCGCCCAGATCGCGGCCAGAATCCGCGACCGATTCAACGTCGATGTCCCGTTCTACGCCTTCTTCGACACGCCCACGATCGCCGGAATCGCCGCCGTGGTCAGCGAGCGAGGAGGCATCCCGTGACCCCGCTCACCCCGGGCCAGGAACGCCTGTGGTTCCTCCACCGCCTCGACCCGGCTGACGCCTCGTACAACATGCCGGTGGCCTTGCGAATCCACGGATCCCTTGACCGTACGGCGCTACGGCGAGTTTTGACCGAAATCGTCACGCGCCACGATGTGCTCCGTAGTCGTTTCACCGAGCAGGATGGCACTCCGGCCTGCGTGATCGTCGGCGACGATATTCCGCTCGTTCAGCGCGATGCTTCACGGGAAACGGTTCGCGAGCACGTGGCCGGGCTGGCAAATCGCCCGTTCGACCTGGCCGATGGACCTGTCGCGCGGTTCACTTTGTTCCGGATCGCGCCGGATGACCATGTGCTCTGCCTCGTCTTGCATCACATCGTCGCTGACGGGTGGTCGGTCGACATCCTGCTCCGCGAGCTGGCCGACCTCTACGAGGCTTTCATCGCTGGACGTCCCTCGGCCTTGCCGCCTCTCCCCATCCGGTACGCAGACCACGTGCGCCGCCTTCGTGACGAAGCCACCGGAACCCGCACGGCGTACTGGACAGAAGCCCTGAAAGACGCTCCACCGCTGGAGCTGCCCACGGATCGTCCGCGACCCGCGACGCGTTCCACCCGAGGTGCCCAGGTCCACCGCGAGATCCCGCCAGGCCTTGTCGCCACGCTCGAATCCCTGGCCAGAGCCGAACGCGCGACCATTTTCATGGTCTTCCTGACGGCTTTCCAGATTCTGCTGGCCCGGCACTGTGGCCAGCGCGACATCACCATCGCCACGCCGATCATCGGGCGAAACCGTGTCGACACCGAACCCCTGATCGGCTACTTCACCGGCTTGATCATGCTTCGCACCGAAGTCTCCGGGGACGTCAGGTTCCGCGACCTTCTCCGAACCACCCGCAACACCGCCCTCCGCGCCTACGACCAGGGCGAACTTCCCTTCGGCGCCCCCTTCGAAGCCATGTTCATGTACATGCGCACCCAATCGGAACGCCCCCGCCTGGCCGACCTCACCGTAGAAATCTTCGACTCCGGCCTGGCCACCGCAAAGACCGATTTATCGCTCGATATCTACCAAGGCCCCACCCAGACCGGCCTCACCTTCACCTACGACACCGACCTCTTCGACCCCGAATCCATCACCGCTCTCACCACCCGATTCCTCACGCTCCTCACCGCCATCGCCACCCACCCCGAAACGGAAATCAGCCGCCTCACCCTGATCCCGCCGGCCGAACTAGCCCAACTCCACACCCAACACTCCGGCGCATCGCCCATCGGCCAGCTCTTCAAGCCCGGCGCGTCTTTGGTCGACCTATTAGGCGGAGAACCCGACTCCACAGCCATCGCGTGCGACGGCCAACGCCTGACCTACAGGGCACTCGCCGACGGAACAGACCAACTCGCCACCGCCCTACGCAAGCACGGCATCGGCCCGGGCCACGTTGTGGCGGTCCGGCTCGCCCGAACCCTCGATCTAGTGCCAACGCTCCTCGCGATCTGGCGCACGGGCGCCGCCTATCTCCCCATCGACCCGGAATACCCCGACGAGAGAGCCAGCTACCTCCTGTCGGACAGCGGCGCGAGCTTGATCATCGAATCGGGTTCGGAGGGCGGAGTCCACGTCCGTCTTGGGGGGAGGACCGGCAGCCAGCCCTTCTGGGCGCGCTTGACGGCTCCCATGGATGCGGAGAAGACGCCGCATATCCCTCGCGGTGGGAGGGCAAGTTTCGGCACTCGAGATACGCCGCATGAGTCGATATATCCGGATGAGCGAGCAACGGACCCGCTCGTCGATGGCAAAACTGTTCGTCCGGAGGACGCGGCATATGTGATCTATACGTCGGGGTCTACTGGAGCGCCCAAGGGTGTGGTGGTGGAGCGGCGGAGTGTGGCCGCTCGGGTGCGGTGGATGGCGGAGGCGTACGGCCTGGGACCCGGCGATCGGATCGCGCAGTTTGCGGAGTTGGGCTTTGACGCGCATGCCGAGGAGATCTTTCCGGCGTTGGCGGCTGGGGCCGGTGTGGTCATGGTGCCGGATGGCGGGAGGAGCTTTCCGGACTTTCTGCGTACGCCTGCCGGGCGGCGGGTGACGGTGCTGGATCTGCCGACGGCGTACTGGCATGAGCTGGTTCGCGATCTTGACGGGGTGGCGTGGCCGGAGGGGTTGCGGCTGGTCATTCTGGGTGGGGAGCAGGTCGGGGCGGATGCGGTGCTGCGGTGGCGGCGTCGGTTCGGCGATCGGGTCAGGCTGGTCAACACGTACGGGCCGACTGAGGCGACGGTGATCGCGACGGCGGCGGACATTGGCGGGAAAGAGGGAAATCCGCCGATAGGCCGCCCGATCGGGGAGACGACCGTACGGGTGGTGGATGAGTATGGCGAACTGGTGCCTATCGGGGTGGCGGGGGAGCTGCTCATCGGCGGTGTCGGTGTCGCGCGGGGATATCTCGGCCGGCCGGGGCTGACAGCCGAGCGCTTCATCCCCGACGCGGACGGACCACCCGGATCGCGGATGTATCGGACCGGTGACCGGGTCTGCTGGCGACGTGACGGGCAACTCGAGTTCCTCGGCCGTTTCGATGATCAAGTCAAGGTTCGCGGGTTCCGGATCGAACCCGGTGAGATCGAATCCCGCCTAGCCGGATGCCCCGGCGTTCGGCAGGCTGTCGTCATCGCCCGGGACGGGGATCTTGTCGCGTATGTCGCCGGGACCGCCAGCCATGACGACCTCCGGCGCCAGGTCGTTGAGACGCTTCCTCCGCATTTGGTGCCCACCCACTGGGTGACCGTCGACAGCTTCCCCCTGACCGTGAACGGCAAGCTCGACCGCAATGCCCTTCCCGCGCCGGCAGCCTCCCCAGGGGCGTACATTCCGCCGCGTTCCGAAGCGGAGGAACTGGTCGCGGAGATCTGGGCGGACGTGCTCGGGCTTGATCGCGTCGGGGCCGGGGACGATTTCTTCACCCTCGGCGGGCACTCCCTGCTCGCCACCCGCGTCATCGCCCGCATCCGCCACGCCGCCGACCTGGCCGTCCCCGTCCGCACGCTGTTCACCCGGCGTACGGTCGCCGAATTCGCCCAGGCCGTCGAGGCCATTCTGGAGGAGGCGGAGCGGTGCGCCTGAACGGCGATCATGTCGCGATCGTTGGGGCCGGTCTCGCCGGCTCATTGCTGGCGATCTACCTGGCCAGGCGCGGCCACCGCGTCGAGGTCTTCGAACGCCGGGGCGACCCCCGGCAGGGCAGCGCGGGCGAGGGGCGTTCCATCAATCTCGGCCTGTCCGCCCGGGGAATCCGGGCATTACGCCTGGCCGGGCTGTGGGAGAGCGTGCGCCCGCACACCGTTCCCATGCGCGGCCGCTACGTGCACCCCCGCGACGGCGACCCGTTCTTCCAGCCCTACGGGCAGGATCCCACCGAGATCCTCTACTCGATCCGTCGCGACGTCCTCGCCCGAGTCCTGGTCGAAGAGGCCGACCCCTGCGTACGGTTCCACTTCAACGCCCCCTGCACCGGCGTCGAACGCGACATTCCCGCCCTCACGGTCACCGGCCACGGCCGCATCACCCCCGACTACATCGTCGGCGCCGACGGCGCGTTCTCGACCGTACGCCAGGAGACCCACCGCGGCCTGCCCGCCGACTTCCGCCAGGACTTCCTCGACTGGGGCTACAAGGAACTCCATCTCCCCGAGACCGACCGCCTTGAAGCCCTCCACGTCTGGCCCGGCGAACGTGGCCTCATGGTCGCCCACCCCAATGTGGACGCGTCCCTCACGTGCACCCTCTTCATGCCGTACGCCGAATTGATCGCACTTCCCGACGTTCCCGGTTTCTTTCGCACGAACTTCCCGTCCGCCGTCATCCCCGACCTTGCCGCTCAGTTCGCCGCGAACCCGGTCGGCCATCTGGTGACGGTACGCACCTCACACTGGCATCACGCCGGCCGTGTCGTCCTGATCGGCGATGCCTGTCACGCGGTTTACCCCTTCTACGGGCAAGGCATGAACTCCGCCTTCGAGGACTGTGTCGTCCTCGACACCTGCCTGGCGGCCCACCCCGCTGACCGGGCCGCCGCCTTCGCCGCCTACCAGCGGGCCAGAAAGCCGCACACCGACGTCCTCGCCGACCTCTCCGAGGACAACTTCCTGGAACTGCGCGACCGCTTGCGTTCCCCACTCCACCGCGCCAGGAAACGACTGGACACCCTGCTCAGCCGCGCCTTCCCCGGCCACTGGCGGCCCCTCTACACCATGATCAGCCACACCACCATGCCGTACGGCGACGCGCTCGACCGCGCCCGAGCCCAGGACCGGCTGGTCCTGCGCACCACGCTGGCCGGGTTGCTCGCCGGTGCAGCCGTTCTGGCGGCATGGAAACGCAGGAGGCACGTGCAGTGATCATCCATCCCGGCGACCCCGCGCTCCGCCTCTACGACATCACCGAGGTCGGCGACCACCGCCACCTGCGTGCGGCGGCCGGTTGGGCCCGCGAATACCTCTGTAACCCGCATCCCGACCTGGGGCGGCGCGGCCCGGTCTGTCCTTATGCCCAATCCTCGATCGACCGGAACAGGTTTCATCTCGCGCTTCGTCCTGGTGTGCCGGGCACGGTGGATGAAGTCGTCTCAGCGGTCGAACCCTACCGAGAGTGGTTCACCGAGCTGGCTCCGCGGGATGAGCCCGATTCGCTCCACACCACGATCCTGATCCTGTTTCCCGACGCGTATGGGATTCTCACCGTCATCGACGCCGCCCAGAAGCGGCTAAAGGACCTGTACGTTCCGGACGGGCTCATGATCGGGGAGTTCCATGACGGACCTCCGGACAAGCCCGGCCTGTGGAACCCTGATCTCCGTCCGCTCGCGAGCCCGGTGCCCATGCTGGTCATCCGCCATATGGTCGCCACCGATCTGCCCTTCCTGGCCGACGAACCGGAACATGTCCAGGCATATCGTGCGATCTTCGGTGACCATGTTCCCGCTCACCTGCGCGACGTGGTGATCACCTGATGGCCGGCTTACGCGCCCGAATGGCCCGAGTCGCGGCATCCCGCCCCACGATCCCGCGACGCGACCCCGACACCCCCATCCCGCTCACACCCGCCCAGGAACGCCTTTGGTTCCTAGCCAAAGCCGCCCAGGACCACGACCTCGCGGCCGACCTAGCCAAAGCGGCCCAGAGCCATGACACCCCGATTCCGCTCATCCCTACCCACCTAGCAAAAGCGGTCCAGAATCATGACACCGCGATTTCGCTCACTCCCTCCCACATAGCCAAAACAGCCGACAATCGCGACATCCCGAGCCCGCTCATCCCCGCAGACCTGGCCAAAACGGCTCAGAACCACGACACCTACCTCTGCTGGGCTGCCCACCGGCTCACCGGACCGCTCGACCCCGGCCGCCTCGCGGAATCCCTCGACAAAGTCGTCACCCGCCACGAAGCTTTGCGGACCTTCATCATCGAGGTAGACGGCCGCCCAACCCAGCGAGTCCACGCTGAGGTCGACTCGGTCCTGGAATACGCGGATCTCGTGGTCTTTGATCGGCTCAGCTCTGCTGCTTCCGAGTGTGGGGAGGCTGGCCGGTCTGATGCGGATGTTGCGCCGGTCCGGCGGGACGTCGGCACCGGTATGGCCGGTGGTGTGTGGTCTGGAAGGGATGCCGTCGATGGCCGGGTCGCGGAGTTTCTCGGGCGGGGATTTGACCTCGGGGCAGGGCCGCTGATTCGGGCTTTGCTGGTAAAAACGGGCGCGGATGACTATGTGTTCGTGCTGTGCCTGCACCATCTGGTCTCTGACGGAGAGACGGTGGGGGTGATCTTTGGGGAGGTTTATTCGCTTTATCGGGGCGAGATTCTTCCGGAGGTGAAGATTCAGTTTCCCGACTACGCGGTGTGGGCGGCGGGACGCCGGGACACGGCGGCGGACTACTGGCGGCGAGAGCTCGAAGGCGCGCCCGGATTCCTGCCGTTACCGACCGATCGGATACGGCCAAGCCGGGCGAGCTATCGGGGAGATCGTTGTTCGGTGCCATTGCCGGAAAAGGTCGTGGAGGGGATCCGGCGAGCGGACGCCACGCCCTTCATGGTGATGATGGCCGCACTTGCGGTGGTTCTGACACGGCTGGCGGATGTGGATGATGTCGTGGTCGGTTCGCCGGTCTCCGATCGTGATCATCCGGATCTGGATGAGTCGGTGGGGTTCTATGTGAACACGCTGGCGTTTCGTACCAGGCTGGGGGGCAATCCGGCTTTAGGGGATGTGCTGGCTCAGGTTCGCGAAACCACCATGGCCGGTCTCGATCATCGTTCGGTGCCGTTCGACGAGGTCGTTGACCTGGTGGGCGGTCGCAGAGCTCTCCGCCATAACCCGATATTTCAGGTCATGTTGGTCACGGGTGAGGCGGGAGCCGTACAACATCCGGCTCCTGGTCTGACCGCCGAATCCTGGGCACTCTCCGCCCCGCCCGCCCGCTTCGACCTGACCGTGGTCGCCGAAGCCACCCACCTGCACTTCGACTACGCGACCGACCTCTTCGACGCGAACACGATGACCCGCTTCGGCGACCACCTCATCCGCGTCCTCGACGCACTCACGACCACCCCGGACACCCGCATGTGGGACGTCCCCCTGGCCACCATCGCCCCCAACCCCGTCCCCGCAGGTCAAGCTCTCCGAGTAACTGACCTGATCGCCGCCCGGGCAAAAGCCGCCCCTGACGCCCCCGCCGTCATCACCGAAACCGAAACCACAACCTACGCCGAGCTAGTACGCCAAGCCGACCGCCTCTCCCAAGCCCTGCGAACCCTCGATCCCCACCCAGGAAGCGTCGTCGGCGTCCTCCTCCCGTCCTCCTCCGACGCCATCGCCGCCATCCTCGGCGTGCTGAACGCCGGTTGCGCCTACCTCCCCCTCGACCCCACCC